>QIMB01000243.1 GCA_003233615.1 Nitrospirota bacterium | reverse complement strand
TACCTCATAATGATGAACTTTCACACACGCACTGTTTCTAGGATTAAAAAAGGTGGAGAAGCGGGCCTATAAGCCGGATTCTGTACCGATTGAAGCACGCCTCATTCGGCGATGACCATTTCTCTGGAACCTAGATTACTCTAGGCTTCAAGCAACCTACCCGGGAACCTTGGTCGGGCCGACCTCTCTCCTGTTCTGGCAAAGAATGATTTCCTCATCACAACAGGGACTCGTCCCCCTATTTGGTCTTGCTCCAGGTGACGCTTACCCTGCCACTTGTGTCACCACAAGCGCGGTGGGCTCTTACCCCACCATTTCACCCTTACCTGACCGAATGCAAAGCATCAGCCATCGGCGGTATATTTTCTGTGGCGCTGGTGTCGGATTGCTCCGCCTGGGCGTTACCCAGCACCTTGCCCTATGGAGTCCGGACTTTCCTCTCACGCTGATTGTGCATGAGCGGTCATCCGGCCCACTTCCACCACCGTCTAATATGGTAGGTCCGAAAGAAAGGGAATGCAAGAGGGGAATGTTGAAAAAATCCACCAGCCACGTTCCACGCCAACGCCGGGCCTCCTTCACCAAAGTAGCTACGAATGCTGAACGCGGCTTCGCGCAGGCAGGCCGCCTTCATGTCGTGCTCATGTACTGAGAGCACGCTCCACGCGTCAAAAAGGCTGTGGCTAATCCTTCGACAAAACTCAGGACAGGACTGGGCGGCCCCTTCGGAAAAACTCAGGGCTTGATTTTTTGAACATTCCCTTGGCTACTGACGTCGATTGCACTACAAGCATCTATCGGGCTATGGGAGTGATGATATTCAACAAGCCCACAAGGAACGAACATGCCAAAGGGGATTAGTCGAGTGTTTCCACTTCAAGATGGTGGGCCATAAAGAGAATGCGATGACAATAGGAACAGTCCATCAATTCATCCCCTCTTCTCACTTCAGCAACAAGTTGGGGAGGAAGTTGTAGCCGGCAACCACCACAAGACCCGTCATGCACTTCAGCCACTGCAAACCCTTTTCGCAATGTCTTTAACCGGTTGTATCGAGTCAGCAACGGTTTTTCTACTGTATCAGCTACAACCTGTTGCTGTCGTTCAAGGTCGGCTATTTCCTTGCCTAGTTCAGCCGATTGACTGTCCAAACGAAGCTTTTCCGCATCGAACACTTTCTGGGCCTCACCGGCTTGTTCTTCCAATTCCTTTGCAGCCGTGCTGTTTTCCTCAACCCTCTCCATGACTTCGAGTACGCTTTCCTCGATGGAACTCTTTTTCTTTCTGGCCTGCTCAATTTCAAATAAATGAGCCTGATATTCTTTATTCGTTTTTAACTCTGATAACCGACTTCGAACTTTATGAAGCGAATCTTCTTGCGTTGCCAACTCGCGTTCAGAACTACGTTGTTGAGTGGCAAGAGATTCGCCGGTGCTTTTCAATGTTTGAAGACGAGAGAGAATATCTTGGAGGGGGGACTCAGCAGATTGGAGAAGCTCTGGAGCTTTTCGCTGCGCGTCCAGAATCTGAAAAATTCGACGATCAAGCTTTTGAAGTTCAATAATAAGCTGCAGCTGCGAATTCACAAAATCCTCAACATTAATAATACCCGTCCACTCCGTCAGCACTTCAAGTCCGGCCCGATATCTTGGTGGGCCCACCAGGACTTGAACCTGGGACCAACTGATTATGAGTCAGCCGCTCTAACCAACTGAGCTATGGGCCCAAACTCCACAATGGCCTAATATATCTTGTACCATATGCTTGGCACCTAGGAAAATACTTTTTCCACTTTTCTTTGGTATTGGATGAAAAAATATCAGGATACCATGAATTCAGCTTTTTGGTTTCGAATTTCATGAATTTGAAGGTTCAAAACATCCACATCATCGTGACGTCCTTCTCGTTCGGCAACTTTGACCTGCCTGATTACTTCATCCAACCGACGCTTAAGCCTATTGTTTCCAAGGGTACGCAGACACCCCATCACATGGGCATGGAGATCATCCTGGTAGAGGTCCCATACGCTTAATTTTGCCACCACCATTTCATAGGCTGGATCATCACCCAAGGCCCCTCGAATTCCCTCGAGGTCGATCTGCCCAACCTCATCACGGAATTGAAGAGCGTGAGCTATGATGTGTCGATAGACCGGGACGGTAAAGACCTCCTCCTCTAATTTCAAAATATGCGAGGCTTCCAAACGACCCTGTAGTAAGAAAATGATGATATCACGTTCTTCAGGCTTCCCTGTTGGAAGCGATACAGCTGTAGAAGCTGTAGGTTGAGTGGATGCAGGACGAGCCGAATCCACACGAACTCGCAACGTCGGCAACCGCTTACTCAGCAAATCCTGGCGGATCCCCAGCCGTTCAGAGACGACTTTCAAGTACTCCTCTTTCTCCAATGGATTTTTGGTCTTGTGAAGAATGGCGAGCACTTCATCAGCACGTTTGACTCGATCCTGAATAGAATCTTTTTGGGCTTTATCTAACACTGAGGTCACCACAACATCCAAAAGCGTCGCCGCCCGCCTCTCCAACTCTTGAAATGCCTCCACACCGTTCGTGCGAATAAATGTATCCGGGTCCTCCCCGGCTGGTAACAACAAGACCCGTACGTCCATACCTGAATTGATGAACAAATCGAGAGTCCGCAACACCGCATTCACCCCGGCCGTATCCCCATCAAACACCAACATGACCGATGGCACAAACCGCCGTAATATCTGCACATGATCAGCAGTCAGTGCGGTTCCCAGTGGTGCCACGACATTCGTCAAGCCATGTTCATGAAGGGCAATGACATCGAAATAGCCCTCAACCAAATAAAAACGACCAACCCCCGTTGCCGACTGCCTGGCTTTATCTAAACCATATAATGTGCGACCTTTAAAAAATTGATCAGTTTCTGGAGAATTGAGATATTTTGGAGAAGACTCATCTTGCATCACCCGACCTCCAAAACCCAAGACGTGGCCCCTCGTATCAGCAATAGGAAACAACACGCGATTGCGAAATCGATCATACGTGGAAAAACCTTGGGCACCGTCTCTTTCTTTTCGGACAATCAATCCGGCATGAACAAGCTCATCTGGTGTGACCGATTGCCGCTCCATCCATGTGGATAACCCATTCCAGCCTTCAGGCGCATATCCTAATTGAAACGTCGTCCACGATTGACGCGAAATCCCGCGTTGATCCAAGTAGGCCCTGGCTTCTTGAGCGTCTGAGGATTCTTGAAGATTCTGGTGATACCAGGAGGCCGCTAATTGATAGAGGTGAAAATACCGCTCGCGGGACAAGCCTGATTTCGGGCGGGAGGTGGATTGACGTCGTTCGGGAAGCGCAATCCCGGCCCGTTGGCTGAGCTCACGGAGAGCCTCCATGAAATCCATATTTTCTTGCTTCATGAGAAACGTAAAGGCATCGCCCCCGGCCTGACAGCCAAAACAATGGAAGTATTGACTCACGGGATTCACCGAAAAGGATGGAGATTTTTCTGAATGGAAGGGACACAGCCCTTTAAAATTCTGCCCGGCTTTGGAAAGACTCACATAGGTGGAGATCAAATCGACAATATCGATACGTTCCCGAATTTGTTGTATTGTTTCAGACGGCACGCCTCGTTTTTCGCTCATAATCTGCACACTTTCAATGAATCACGAACATGCATTTTGCGATCTTTACAGGCACATTACCCTGGTGGCCATGCAAACGGGCGCCCTCCGAGCACATGCAGGTGAAGATGAAACACAGACTGGCCTGCCTCGCGTCCGGTGTTCGCCACGACACGATATCCACCGTCCACAATGCCGCGCTCCCTGGCTATCTTCGCGCACACAACCATAAGTTTCCCCAATAACACAGAATCCGAATCCTGCGTATCATCCAGTGACACGAGGTGTCGCTTGGGAATAACCAAGACATGCACACGTGCTTGCGGATTCATATCGTCAAAGGCGATGACGTGATCGTCTTCATAGAGTTTCTTTGCGGGGATCGCTCCCTCCACAATCTGACAAAAAATGCACTCAGCCATGAGCGGCCTCACCTTCTACTGCTCGGATGCCTGTCTTCCCGAATCGCTTGCCGAGCTCCTGATAGATTTCTTCTGGAGAAATCGAATACCGTCCGAGCATGACCATGGAGTGAAACCAGAGATCGGCCATCTCATAAATGATCTCTTCACGATTCGAATTTTTCCCTGCCAACACGACTTCCCCTGCCTCTTCAATTACCTTCTTTAAAATACGATCCACATCTCCTTGCAGTAATTTCGACACATAGGAATCCGAGCTGGGATTGGCCTTTCGATGTAATACCATCTCATAGAGCCGTTGGGTAATACCTCCCCAGGCCGTATCAGACTTGATTGGGACGTGTGCTTCAGACGCGAAAGAAATGCGCGAAAAAAAACAGGATCGGGTGCCCGTATGACAGGTCGGGCCAATAGGTTGTGCTTTGACTAATACCGTATCGTGATCACAATCAAGAAAAACTTCCTTCAGGACCAACTCATGGCCTGAGGTTTCGCCTTTTTTCCAAAGCTGTTGTCGAGAACGACTCCAAAAATGCACCCGCTGAGTCTGTTGCGTCATCTCCCAGGCTTCCTCATTCATAAAGCCCATCATCAACACCGTCCCGTCCAACCAATCTTGAACGATACAGGGCAACAGTCCCTGTGTATCAAATTGCGGCACAATGGTTTGAGATTGCTCGCTCATCTTGTGTCTTTATGCCGTCGAAACGGGAACAGTCCCTGGTCGCATGGGAATACCCTGCTCTGCGAGAAAGGATTTAGCTTGCCCGATCGAATAAGTTTGAAAATGGAAGATAGAGGCCGCTAAGACCGCGTCGGCTTTCCCCTGAGCAAAGGCCTCATACAAATGATGCAGCGTGCCGGCTCCGCCAGAGGCAATAACTGGGATTGTCACCGCATCAGATATTGCAGCCGTCAAAGGCAAATCATATCCATCTTGGGTCCCATCCTGATCCATGCTGGTTAACAGAATTTCTCCAGCCCCACAATCCATCATCCGCTGCGCCCAGCGTACCGCGTCTAAGCCTGTGGTGTTTCGCCCTCCGTGGGTAAAGACTTGCCACCCGTGAACGTCATCTTCACCCCCTGCTGCACGTTTAGCATCAATGGCCACGACAATACATTGAGAGCCAAACCGATTCGCTGCCGCTTTCACAAATTCCGGTTCTTGAACAGCCGCCGTATTGATACTCACCTTATCTGCTCCAGCTTCCAGCAACCGACGAATATCTTCTAACGTGCGAATTCCACCACCTACAGTCAATGGCATAAACACCTGCTCTGCCGTTCGCACAACCACATCCAACATTGTATCTCGTTGTTCATGCGAAGCCGTAATATCGAGAAAACATAGCTCGTCAGCCCCTTCCCGATCATAGATCTGGGCAACATGAACAGGATCTCCGGCATCGCGCAAATCCACGAATGAGACGCCTTTGACGACACGCCCATCTTTGACATCCAGACAGGGGATGATTCGCTTGGTCAGCATAAGGACTGTGTCTCTCCGGTCGCATGAACGAGGGCTAACGCCCCTTTCAAATCCAACGTCCCTTCATACAGCGCTTTCCCGATAATGACACCAGAAATATTGCCCTCAATCTCTTGGATCGCCTGAATATCTTCTAACGTGGTGACTCCACCTGAGGCAATAACCGGAACCGGTGAGGTCTTGGCTGCCTCTCGTAAAGCAGAAATATTGGGGCCATTCAACATGCCATCTCGAGAAATATCGGTAAACACAATACCACCCAATGGAAGTTCTTTCAGAGAGTCAAATACCTGTTGCGGGGTCAAAGTGGAAACTGTCGTCCACCCATGTACGGCCACCAACCCCTGCTTCACATCAATTCCGACTAAGATTTTCTGTGGGAACTGCTGCGCGATCAAGGTCAAAAATTCCGGATCATGTAAGGCTGCCGTCCCCACCACAACCCGATCAACACCGCTGGATCGATAGGCGTGAACGGTTTCAATCTTTCGAATTCCGCCACCAACTTGTATAGGAATGGTCAGTTTCTTGGCAATGGCTTCAATCTGAGCCAAGTGTTTCGGTGTTCCTTCAACCGCTCCATCTAAATCCACAATATGCAAATACGGTGCACCAAGATTTTGCCAATGCTCAGCCATCCCAACTGGATCGTCAGAATAGTGTGTGACCTGGCTCATTTCGCCTTGCCGCAACCGGACGCATTTGCCATCCTTTAAATCGATCGCTGGAATCAATAACATTGGCTCTGTGATTTCTTGAAAAAACCAAATAATTTAACGAGCAGGAGGAGTCGTTTTCCCGACAGGAAACGTCTCCAATACTTTTTTGACACCTATTTCTGAAAGTTCGCGAGCAGTCACGAATCCTCCGCTCTTCTCAAAAAATCCGACGACATCCTGGGTCAGCGGTTTTTGTTCTTCAAAAAATTCGCCCTTCCACAGCACGGTCCCGTCGACGGGTTGGACCAGGAAGATTTCAAACCCTACGGCTGCAGGTTTCGCTCCCATCCTGCTTCCTTCACGTTCACGATAAGTCCGGACCAACCCCATTAACACACCATCCACATTCCAGCGTTCACCAACATCTTTGGCCAATACCCGCAAAGACGTGCTAGTAGGTTTATCACTCTCATTCATGGAAGCCGCAACCTCGCGTGACTCGATAACTCGTAGAGCCGCACGTGTACGCAGTATCGACTCGACCCGTGTCGTAATATAGTGCGCGGCCGTTTCAGAGACAGAATAGCGATCAGACTGCGAGTCAGACCTGAGGGTTTGATCAGTACCAGGCAATCGAAATTGTGTACGGATTTCTTCCGGGTCTGGCACACCTCTTTGTGCTTGTCCATAACCCCATTGAGTAGACTGAAACGCCTCGAAAGGCACGATAGCAATACTCGAAATTGCGGCTGGATTAAATTGACGAGCAGACTGGACCTGCACTTTCGAAGGAACACATCCAGCAAGCACAAGACTGGACCATCCCAACATACCGACCAAGACGAATCTCATTAGAAATTCTTGCGACAATCTCCTCACGCTGAACATGCCATGATTCATTGCCACTCTCCAAAATTTTTCAATACCTGTAAGCCAACAGTCTGACTTTTTTCTGGATGAAACTGTGTCGCAAAAATATTGTCTTTCCATATGCTGCTGGCAAAGGACACCCCATATTCCGTGTGCGTGCTGGGCAACTCTTGGTCTGCCGGTTCCACATAATACGAATGAACAAAATACACATAGGATTCAGAATCGATATTCTGTAAAGGTGGGGCAGGTTTCTCAATATGAATCGTATTCCATCCCATATGGGGAATTTTATAGGAAGATGCCACATCGTCAGACAAGGGAATCGCTTTGACTGTTCCCGGAAAAATGCCTAATCCCTTGTGGCATCCAAATTCTTCGCTTTCAGTAAACAAGAGTTGAAAACCCACACAAATGCCGAGAAAGGGTTTGCCTGATTGAATGGCTCGGTGAATCGGCTCCACAAGACCAAAGCGAGTGACATTCGCCATGCAATCGCCAAAAGCCCCCACGCCTGGCAACACAACATGACTCGCGCGTTCCATAACCGCAGGCTCACGGGTCACCACCGCTTCATGCCCTACGTGCTCAAATCCTTTCTGTACACTTCGAAGATTGCCCATCCCATAGTCAATGATCGCAATCATGCGTATTCGGCCTTATTCCGCTTCTTTTGCCTATTCATATGATGATAATCTACAACGAGCCTTTAGTGGATAAGACTCCTGCAATCCGTGCATCTCGTCGCACGGCTTGATCCAAGGCCTTTGCCAAAGCTTTAAACACGGCCTCCATAATATGGTGCGGATTTCTCCCATAGAGAACATTCACATGAAGATTCAGCCCACCCTGACTCACAAAGGCCTGAAAAAAATCCTCAAACAACCCCAAATCGAATGATTTAATATATCGTGTTGGTAAAGACACGTTGTAGACCAGATAGGGCCGGCCACTCAAATCAACGGTTACGTGCACCAAGGTTTCATCCAACGGGACAGAGGCGAAGCCAAACCGTGCAATACCTTCCTTTGTGCCAAGCGCCTGATTCAACACTTGGCCCATGACAAGGCCAATGTCTTCAATCGTATGATGATCATCAATCTCAATGTCGCCCTTGGCTTCGATCAAGAGATCGAAAAATCCATGCTTACCCAAGAGATTCAACATATGATCCAGAAACGGAATCGAGGTGTGAATCTGATTCTTCCCCGTTCCGTCCACTACCCATTGCACACGAATAGACGTTTCAGCGGTTGTTCGCTCGTGCGTCGCGGATCTGGGAACAGATTCTTGGCTCATGTCCATCGACTCTCCATAGATTGTCTGTGCGCATCAAACCCCTCCAAGGTGGCTAGACGAACGACAGCGCGTTTCGCTTTGAGTAATGCTGTTTGAGAATAGGACACCACATTACTCCTCTTGACGTAATCATCCACTCCTAAACTGGAAAAAAACCGAGCACTCCCACCGGTCGGCAACACATGATTCGGACCTGCCACATAATCCACGACCGCTGGCGGCGTAAACCGTCCGACAAAAATTGCCCCGGCATGACGAACACGAGGGAGATAGTCCACGGCTTTCTTCATATTCAATGACAGATGCTCTGGCGCAATGTGATTGGCTAAGGCAAATCCATCATCCAACGTTTTCACCACAAACACCACGGCATGTGCCTCTATCGAACGTGAGGCAATCTCGCGACGACCTAACACTCTCAATTGACGATGCAGCTCTTTCACGGTTCGCTTGGCCAAGGCCAAGGACGTGGTCACCAGATACACGCATGCCTCCTCATCATGTTCAGCTTCACACAGCAGATCCGCCGCAACATGATTTGGATTGCTGGTCGAATCAGCTAAAACCAAGAGTTCGCTCGGGCCAGCAATCATATCAATATCGACCTGACCAAAGACAAGCCGTTTAGCCGTTGCCACGTAAAGATTACCAGGACCAACAATTTTATCCACAGAATGAATACGTGACGTACCAAACGCTAAGGCGCCGATGGCTTGCACACCACCCACCCGATAGATTTCATCCACCCCGGCAATATCGGCAGCAACGAGCAAGGCAGGATGTACGGAACCTGATGGCGTCGGCGTACACATGACAACACGCCCGACCCCTGCAACTTTTGCCGGAATCGCGGTCATGAGCACCGACGAAGGATAGACCGCTTTTCCTCCTGGAACATACAGACCCACCGCATCGAGAGGAGTGAGCCGTTGCCCAAGTTGAATCCCGTCCTTTCGATATGTCCAGGTCGAACGCCGTTGTCGCCGATGAAACATTCGAATGCGTCGAGCGGCATATTTGAGAGCCGTCGTATCTGCCATAGGCAGAGCCGTATATGCTGCATGAATCTCTTTCGGACTCACTCGTAATTGATTGGGACGAATCCGAATCCGATCAAATTTCCAGGTAAAGCGTTGAACCGCGGCATCACCATCACGACGAACACTCTCCAAAATCTTTCTGACCGACTGTTCAACCTTGTCATGTTGCTGAGTCGCTCGCTGGCACACAGCCTCGACTGCCTTGAGAAAGCTACGGTCTTTCCAAGAAATAATTTTCACCCGCGGGAACCTTTTCTTGCCCCTTGTAATGCTCTTGCTTTCGCCACCTGCTTTTTAATTCTTGTGATCACGTCTGTCACCATCGCATGTTTCATTTTCAAGCTGGCCCGATTCACAATCAAGCGCGCTGAAGACCACATAATAATTTCTTCTTCGGCAAGATTATTCGCCTTGAGCGTCTTTCCGGTTTCCACCAAATCCACAATTCGATCAGCCAAACCAACTAACGGCGCCAATTCAATGGACCCGTATAATTTGATTAATTCAACCGGTAATCCTTGTTGAGTAAAAAACCGTTCAGTCATATTGGGATATTTCGTGGCCACACGAAGCTTCGACGACAACCGTTGGATCGGAGTCTGGCCATTCGGTTTCGCCACCACCAATTTGCAGACGCCTAACCCAAGATCTACAGGCTCATACACATCAGGACTTTGCTCTAACAACACATCCTTCCCCACCACACCTAAATCGGCCGCCCCATATTCAACATAGACCGGCACGTCGCTCGGACGCACAATAAGCACCCGATGACCATGCTCGGGGTACTCCACAATCAACCGACGATCATCATCATCGACATAGTAGGCCGAATAACCAGCTTGCCTAAACAAGGCAAGCGTCGGCGGCAACAGTTTACCCTTGGAGAGGGCAATGGTGACACATTCACTCATGCAACGTCTCGAACTCGCGCCACCTGAGCGCCTAAGGCTCCAAGTTTTTCTTCCAAACGCTCATACCCGCGATCTAAATGATAGACCCGTGAGATCATCGTTTCTCCTTCAGCTGCCAACCCGGCCAAAACCAACCCGGCACTCGCACGAAGATCGGACGCCATCACCTGCGCACCGGTCAGAGTAGGAATGCCTTTTACAACCGCATGATGTCCATCAACCTCAATGGATGCCCCCATGCGATGAAATTCAGGAACATGCTGGAACCGTCCTTCAAAAATCGTCTCTGTCATGATACTGGTGCCTTCAGCCACAGACATCAATGCCATCATCTGTGCCTGCAAATCGGTCGGAAATCCCGGATAGGGCAACGTCTTGACTTCAACAGCTTGAAGCGGAGCAGATCGACGAACTCGTACACCATCTGAACGTTCTGTTAATTGCACACCCATTTCCTGTATTTTTGTGAATACCGCACCTAAATGATCTGTCAGACAGCCTTGCACCATGATATCACCACCGGTTATGGCGCCGGCCATCACAAATGTTCCAGCTTCTACACGATCTGGCATCACCGTATGCTGAGCGCCATGAAGTTCTGAGACACCTTCTATGGTAATCGTGTCAGTCCCAGCACCTAAAATTTTCGCACCTCGTTTGGCCAAAAACGCGCATAAATCTATAATTTCCGGTTCACGCGCCACATTATGTAAACTCGTCGTCCCTGTAGCTAAACACGCAGCCATGATGAGATTCTCCGTTCCAGTGACTGTCGGAAAATCCAGATCGATTCGAGCGCCCTTCAGACGAGTCGCTTTGGCATGAATATACCCATGTTCGACCAGAACTTCAGCGCCCATCATCGCCAGCCCTTTCAAATGAAGATTCACGGGCCTGGTTCCAATCGCACACCCACCGGGTAATGACACCTTCGCTTCTCCTAGTCGAGCTAATAAAGGACCAAGAGCCAGAATAGACGCACGCATGGTTTTCACTAAATCATACGGAGCCTCGACAGATTGGACATTCCTTGCCTCCAACCTCACCCGCGCACCCTCAGTTTGTACATCGACCCCAAGCAGGGATAAGAGTTTGGCCATCGTGATGAGATCTCGGACCTGAGGAACATTGTCGACAATGCATTCCCCACCCCCCAACAACGATGCAGCCAAGATTGGCAGAGCGGAATTTTTGGCTCCGCTCACTTCGATGACCCCATGTAAGGGAGATCCACCCGTGATGTGAATTTGATCCATATGTGTATTGTATTATCCAACTCGCTGAAGGCACACCATTCTCGGAATACCTTGCGAATCAGGTTGAACCTTGACAACTTTCAAACATTGTAATGCAGCAATTTCCTGACACAAGCGATCAGCTTGCCCTATTCCAATTTCCACACAGACCATGCCTTCAGGAGCTAAAAGACTTGGAGCTTCCTGCCATAACCGCCGATAGACATCCAACCCGTCCGGGCCTCCGTCCAGAGCCAACCGCGGCTCAAAATCTTTGACATCAGGAGAAAGACGATCCCATTCGTCATGGGAAACATAGGGCAGGTTCGCAATAATGGCCGTCACTTTACCTGCTAATCCTCTGGATAACAAGGGGGCCAAGAGATCTCCATTGACCCACAATATCTTTGAGAAAACGCCATGTTTCATGGCATTTGTTTGTGCCACAGCTAAGGCAGCCACCGATCGGTCCGAGGCAATGACCAGTGCACGCGTGAGAGCCCTTGCAACGCTAATCGCTAGACATCCAGACCCTGTTCCCACATCCACAATAACCGGTTGTGGGTGCGACCCCAGTCTGGCCAGGACTTCTTCAACGAGTAATTCCGATTCGGGTCGCGGAATAAGTACGCCAGGCTGCACGACCATCTCAAGACCATAAAACTCTTGACTTCCTAATACATATTGCAGAGGTTCACGTGACGCCCGCCGTTCAACCAAAGACATAACATATTTGTATGCTTCAGGACCTATGGGATATTCAGAATAGGCATGAATCCCTAACCGGTTGACTCCCAAAGCCTCTTCTATGATCCACAAGGCTTCACGCGTGGCATCATGAATATGAGCGTGACTCAGCTTTTCAACAGCTTCACGATACAACTGAGAAGACGAAACGGACACTGGTGCAAGAACCTCCAGGCTAGCCGGACGCAACAACTGAGACACAACAAAACAGGGAATGATGAAGAAAAGACGTTAGGGACTTGGAGAATACCGATACACCGAGGTCGCTTTCAGCTTGAGGTCAGATTTGGTCGATTCGATTGAGCAAAACCGCAAGAATAGTTGTACTATTTTGAGGATTTTGTGAATGAGAATCGATCAAAGGTGGCCTTAAGGTGGAAGTGAAATGGGGTATTGGTATTTTCCAAGTCCCTTACTGCGCTTTGAGAGCAGTCACCAAGTCATCAAGGTCACCTCCCAACACACGGTCGAGCTTATGCAAGGTCAGACCAATGCGATGGTCGGTTACGCGATTTTGTGGGAAATTATACGTGCGGATTTTTTCACTACGCTCGCCTGTGCCGACTTGAGACCGCCGTTGCTCGGCAATGGAAGCCTCTTGCTTTGCACGTTCGGCATCACTAATGCGCGTCCTCAGCGTTCGCATAGCTTTTGTACGATTTTTCAGTTGGGACCGCTCATCCTGACAGGTCACAACCACTCCCGTTGGAATATGCGTAATTCGAACAGCAGAATAGGTCGTATTCACGCTCTGGCCACCTGCACCTGAGGAACAATATGTGTCGATTCGCAAATCTTTCTGCTCGATCTGCACATCGACTTCTTCCACTTCCGGCATGACGGCGACCGTCGCAGTGGAAGTATGGATGCGTCCATTGGCTTCCGTTGTCGGAACCCGCTGAACGCGATGCACACCGCTTTCATACTTAAAAAACCCAAATGCGCCTTTCCCTTCAACCAATAACACGGCGTCTTTAATCCCGCCTATCCCGGTTTCGGAAGATTCGATCAGTTCGGAACGTAAGCCTTTCGCTTCTGCATATTTGACATACATACGCAGAAGATCTCCGGCAAACAGAGCCGCTTCACTCCCTCCAGTTCCCGCACGAATTTCTAGAAAGGAATTCTTATTATTTCCTTCATCTTCCGGACACAGCAATTCAACCACTTGATTTTCCAAGACTTCTCGACGAGAATCCAGATCCTCCAACTCTTCACCAACTAATCGTCGCATCTCAGCGTCCAACTGTTGATCCGCTGCCATCCCTTGAGCTTGGGCAATCTCCTCAAGAACTTGTCGATGTTTTGCAAACATGTGGGCAATTGGTTCCAACTCAGCCCGTTCTTTATTCAGAGAGACAAGTAGAGATGATTGAGCCAGAACAGCCGGATCGGTTAATTGATCGTTGAGTGTGTCATATTTATTTGCGACAGCTTCCCATCGACTCAAAAGACCACCATCTCGCAACTCTGCTTTGGACACATTAGCCATAGATACACCACAATTGAACGAGGTAAATATCCCGCGATTTCATCAACACATACACCAACACAAGACACATGAGAAGAAACGAAATGGGAAAACGACCAAATACGGTCACACAGCTGAGCTGCGTGTTGTGAAGAACCGACTCGGCCGCATGCCCTATTGGGTTAGGAGGTAGGACAACGGAGGGCGGAAAATGCTATTAGGCTTTGACCTTCGTTTTCTCTTTCGCTGTCTTGCCATACTTTCTATTGAAACGTTCCACTCGACCTTCCGCGTCGACAATTTTTTGCGTGCCGGTAAAGAACGGGTGGCAACTCGAACAAATATCGACTTTTAAATCTCCCACTGTGGTCCGGGTTTGATACGACATACCACAGGCACAACTCACATTGGCACATTCATATGTCGGATGGATTCCCTTTTTCATGTTCTCTCCTTTGCCGAGCCGGGCTCTAATCAAAATATATGTTCAAATGCGTATGATACTCTATTGTGAATTATCGATTCATAGATTGCAAGAACTCGTTGTTACTTTTTGTCCCACCAATCTTGTCCATGAGAAATTCCATGGCTTCCATCGTCCCTAGTGGACTTAAGACCTTCCGAAGAATCCACATCTTGTTCAGACGGTCACGATCAACGAGCAATTCTTCTTTTCTCGTGCCCGATTGACTGATGTCGATGGCGGGGAAGAGCCGTTTATCGGCCAATCGTCGATCCAAATGCACTTCCATGTTGCCGGTACCTTTGAATTCTTCAAAAATCACATCATCCATTCGGCTACCCGTGTCCACCAGCGCCGTGGCCAAAATGGTCAAACTGCCACCATGTTCAATATTCCGAGCCGCTCCAAAAAATCGTTTGGGTCGTTGCAAGGCATTCGAATCTAACCCTCCAGACAACACCTTCCCGCTCGGAGGAGAAATCGTGTTGTAGGCACGAGCCAACCGCGTAATGCTATCTAATAAAATGACGACATCCCGCTTATGCTCAACAAGGCGCTTGGCCTTTTCCATCACAATTTCGGCCACCTGAGCATGTCGTTGAGGCGGTTCGTCAAAGGTTGAGCTAATGACTTCTGCCGCAGTGACCTGCCGCTGCCAGTCGGTCACTTCTTCTGGCCGCTCATCAATCAACAGCACAATCAACACAATTTCCGAATGATTCGCAATAATGGCACGAGCGACGGCTTGAAGCAGCATGGTTTTGCCAGTCCTGGGGGCAGCCACGATCAACCCACGCTGGCCTTTCCCAATGGGGGTCGTCAGTTCCATCACACGGGTGCAATATTCTTGTTGGTCAAATTCCAGATTAATCCGCTCTTCCGCATACAACGGGGTCAAGTTATCGAACAAAATTTTATCGCGCTGGACTTCCGGCTCGTCATAATTGATCTTTTCTACCTTCAAGAGGGCAAAGTACCGCTCGCCATCTTTAGGAGGACGAATCTGTCCAGACACAATATCCCCCGTTCTAAGAGTAAACCGTCGAATTTGGGACGGTGATATATATATGTCATCAGGCCCCGGTAAATAGTTCGAATCCGGCGCCCGAAGAAACCCGAACCCATCAGAGAGGGTTTCTAAAACGCCTTCACCAAATATGACGCCATTTTTTTCACTTTGTCCTTGAAGAATGGAGAAAATCAGCTCTTGCTTCCGCAAATTTGGCGCCCCATCAATTTTGAGACCCCGTGCTAAATCATTTAACTCTCCAATAGACTTTTGCTTCAGTTCAGCAAGATGCATAAGATTACTCCATTCATTGACCGGAAGGATTTCCTCATACAAATATTTTTCGAGGAAAAGGGTTGGAAAGGATACACACTCGGAAGTTCAGAACCATGATCAGACTGCATATTTTGACAGATGGCCTTATCAAGGAAGGACGGAACCTTCTATTACACTCATATTGACCTAGACCGTTTATTGTTCAAGAAGAAAGAATGCTCAGAACGAATGAGGAACCACACTAGTCAACGGTAGCCGCGATGTCCTATCTGCGATTTGGGTTAAAACTTAAAGATCCGGGAAGTTAAATGAGCGGATATAAGCTATTACAATATTGGGCAGGTCTTACTACTATGTATCTCACACATGAATACCTTGTCAATAGTTCACGTATCGGCAAAGTCAAGAATAAACTGAAGTCTGAGAGAATTATCAATGGCTTTTTCAACAGAAAGACGGTTGGCACCCTTCTGCTTAGTATGGTAAACCATCCCTACCGTAATTGAAAGCATATCTGGAAGGACCGTTCCACATTATGTCAGATTCAGGATTCCCTTTTTCCAGCGAACGAATCTTTACACTCGCAGAAGCCAATGCCTTGGTTCCCGAACTTGAGCAACATTGGACATCCATTCAACAAGGCCGCCAAATCCTCATAGACACGCGGGACGAGGTAAAAAAGGCCAGTGCCCAAGCAGCAGTCGGCGGGGGTACCGTGGTAGGAGTCAAGTATATCAACGGGTTACAAGATATTAATGGCAGTTTGCATGCTATTCAAGAAATGGGGGTCGTCATCAAAGACGTCGAAATAGGCCTCTGTGATTTTCCGTGTATGCTCAATGACAAAATCGTGTTCTTGTGCTGGAAATCTGGAGAAACCTCCGTCAATTGGTGGCACGATATCGATAGCGGCTATAACAACCGACAGCCCATCGATGAACCATAAACCCAATCCGCCTCTTTCCCAATCCCAGGTAGATACATGTATTCCCTCACACATACCATCTTAGATGGTTACGACTCAGGGAGATAGCCTGAAAGCCGAAGGCTTTTTAGGGATCATACGCACATTATGGTTCGAACTCTAGAAGGCTCCGTATCTCTCCTTGTCATCCTCAGACAGACAATCATTTCATCAGGATTCACCTGTTCAGAATGATGAGCGCTATAGGGGGGACACCTATGCGTCATCAACCAACACTTCCGGTATGATGAGTGCTAGTCTTCAGCCTACATACCTGAGAAGTTACTTCTATTGAAATTAGAAGAATATCAATGAAATTTGTCATTTTAGGAAAAGATGGGCCTGAGGGAGCAGCCAAACGGCCATTGCACCGCGAGGCTCATCTTCAACGACTTGAGCAATGGGCTCAACAAGGGAAAATTGTTTTGGCTGGTCCTCTCACGGATAAGACAGGCAGCTTAATTGTCGTTGAAGCAGATTCGCTAGAAGAGGTTCAGACATTTGCCAACGAAGACCCCTATATGATCCATGGGGTCTTTCAGTCAGTGACCGTGCATCCCTTCATGCAAGTCTTTCCTCTGGAGCTCAAGGCAGAGAAAGTCTGAACCATTTATCCAACCTATCGAAATCTTATTACGCCTTTGAACGCTGAGCCCGTTTGCTGGGAGGCACCAACGCACAAACATGCTTCCATTCCTCTGGACGAACAGGTTGCACAGAGAGTCGGGAGCCTTTTCGAAGAAGTTCCATGTGTTCAAGACCAGCAATAGTCCGCAAATATTCTAACGTGAATGGATTCGAAAAAGTCTTGAGTAATTTGATATCGACGAGAAACCAACGCGGCGCCTCTGGAGTACTCTTGGAATCGAAATAGCGACTCTTGGGATCAAACGCATACGGATCAGGATAGGCAGCCTTGACTATTTCAACCGTTCCGACAATTGCCGGGGGATCGGCGTTGCTGTGATAAAAAAATCCACGATCCCCAACCTTCATCGATTTCATGAAATT
Organism: Nitrospirota bacterium; assembly: GCA_003233615.1. Taxonomy (GTDB): domain Bacteria; phylum Nitrospirota; class Nitrospiria; order Nitrospirales; family UBA8639; genus Nitrospira_E. The sequence goes on along the minus strand of QIMB01000243.1, from coordinate 2,731 downwards.
ACGAGCTTGATAATTGCGCACACCTTCCCAACAGGTTATCTGGCGAGGAGATTGTGCAAGATCTTGGATAGAAAAACTTGTTGGCTCTGATTTCAATAACCAATACTGAGACATACAGCTCCTTCTGGCAGCAATTCGACATCCAATCTTCTCTTCTATCAATAGGCGAACGATTATAGAATGACAGCGGGGGGCGGGACAATCTCATTTTTTATGACAAAGCAACAAGCTTCACATTGAGAATTTCTAGTTTCAGGATACATTCATGATTGATGAATTCATTCAACTTGCCGAATCTTTGATTTCCAAAGAAGCCTGGGTGGGCCTCATTGTATTTTCTGTCATAGCCTTTGTGGGCACCCTCATTGCCATTCCGGCCATTCTCATCCGTCTCCCTCCTGATTACTTCCAAAACCATCATCACAAACCGTGGTTTGCAAACCATCATCCAGTGATTCGAGGCCTTGGACTCCTGATCAAAAATATGATGGGAATCATTTTTCTGCTGGCAGGACTTGCCATGCTATTCTTGCCAGGACAAGGCTTGCTGACCATGCTGCTAGGAATTCTCTTGATCGATTTTCCCGGGAAACACCGGTTAGAACAAAAACTCATCAGACACCCCACAGTCCTGAAGGCCATTAACGCCCTCAGGGAAAAGGCCGGGAAGCCGCCATTTACGTTTCATTAAGATCACTCTCTCTTCATTCATCCTTCAGGATGTTTACAGAAATTTCCAAGGTTTACTCCTTCCAAGGCTATTGATTACGATGCACACCAATGACAATGCTTCATAAAATTGGCTGGGTTGGGCTGGCAATCCTCTGTGCCATTGCCTTCGGCCATGTAGTCGGTTTGATTAATCCCCATGAAAAAGTGAACGGCCTGTGGTTAGTGGTTGCGGCCTCGTGTTTTTACGTCTTGGCCTACCGGTTTTACGGGCGCTTCTTAGCTCGGCGTGTGATGAACTTAGACGATAGTCGCCGCACACCTGCGTATCGACTGGAAGACGGGACCAATTTTTATCCCGCCAACAAATACATTCTCTTTGGCCATCATTTTGCGGCGATTGCCGGGGCAGGGCCCCTGCTTGGTCCCGTCTTGGCGTCACAATTTGGCTTTCTTCCAGGATTCTTGTGGATTGTCGTCGGCGCGGTTCTCGCGGGTGCAGTACAAGATTTCATTATTCTTGTGGCATCTATGCGTCGCAATGGGCGGTCACTCCCGGAAATTGCTCATGCCGAATTAGGCCCCATCACGGGGTTCGCAACAGCTATTGCTGTCCTCTTTATCGTCATTGTCGCCTTAGCTGGATTAGGCTTGGCCGTCGTCAATGCGCTCTATGACAATGCCTGGGGCACTTTTACGATTGTCATGACCATCCCTATAGCCTTCGTCATGGGGCTATACCTGCAAAAATTTCGCCCCGGACAAGTCGGAGAAATGACCGTTATTGGCTTAGTTCTGTTAGTTATCGCAATTATCTTTGGTCGAACTGTCGCACAATCCGAATGGGCAGAATGGTTTTTGTGGGACCGGACCACACTGACGTGGTGCCTCGCGTCGTATGGATTTCTGGCATCTGTCCTCCCCGTGTGGATCCTCTTGGTGCCACGAGATTACTTGTCGACCTATATGAAATTGGGTGTCATCGCCCTACTGGGAATCGGAGTTGTCCTGCTAGCCCCCACCATTGAAATGCCACGGACGACGGAGTTTATCAGCGGAAACGGCCCCATCATTCCCGGCACACTCTTTCCCTTTCTCTTTATCACAATCGCCTGTGGGGCCATTTCAGGATTTCATTCGCTCGTATCATCAGGCACAACGCCAAAGCTCATTAGCCAAGAATCCCAAGCCATCGTGGGATACGGCGCCATGCTCTTGGAAAGTTTCGTCGGAGTGATTGCGCTGGTCGCAGCCTGTCTGTTAGTTCCCGGAGATTATTTTGCAATTAACACGCATCTACCAATAGACACGTTAGAGAACATGGGATATCCAACGGCCCATGTGGAGCAACTCTCACGCATGGTGGAAGTTGATGTGTCTGGACGACCGGGCGGCGCCGTGTCGCTGGCTGTCGGAATGGCCTCAATTTTCTCCGGACTTCCCGGCATGTCCGGCCTCATGGCGTATTGGTATCAATTTGCACTCCTCTTTGAAGCACTGTTTATTCTCACAACAATTGATGCAGGCACTCGAGTCGCACGCTATCTCGTTCAGGAACTGGGAGGACGAACGTATGCACCGCTTAAGCAGATTAATTGGTGGCCCGGCGTTCTGGGGACGAGCCTACTGGTTGTTGGTGCATGGGGCTATCTCATTGGAACAGGCACTATTGCCACCATTTGGCCCATGTTCGGTGCGGCCAATCAATTACTGGGCATGCTGGCACTCTGCATCGCCACCACCGTCCTCATTAAAATGAAGAAAGTGTCTTACCTCTGGGTCACAGTCGTTCCCATGATTTTTGTTGGGGTCATTACACTCGCAGGTTGTTATGAACTTTTCTCCCTTTTTGTAGATCGTGCGATTTCAGGTGAACGCTCACACGCACTCACGATGGGAATTAATGCAGCTCTGGTAGGGTTTGTGGCTCTATTAGCCATTGTGGTCCTCGTGGACAGCATGCGAAAATGGTATGGCTATCTCGTTAGCAAACACCCGTTGAATAGTACTGAGATATTTGAAGGTGAGGGCATTAATATTCCCGCTGGCCCCTGCTGCTAAT
>QIMB01000441.1 GCA_003233615.1 Nitrospirota bacterium | reverse complement strand
TAATCGCTACGGCCTCTTGGTAGGTTTTTCCTGTGAGAGATTGCCCGTTGACCGAAGAAATTTCTTCTCCATGCATGATCCCGGCTCGGGCCGCTGGTCCGGATGGATGAACAGCACGAATAATTAATTGAGCAGGGTCACCCACACGGCGTGCTGTGAGATGAAGCGCGAGTCCCACAATGCCTGATTGCAATCGTAAGTGAGGCTCGTCCGACTGCTTCGCGCGTAACGTTTGAGCATCAAGGGCAGAGTGGGGAGAAGTCGCAAGGGCTTCAGCTTCGAGTACGATATTGAATGTTATAAAAATCCCAAGAAGTGATACGGCAAGAAAGAGAGGATGTGGGTATGTAGATGTTCGTATGGTCATGGAGTCATAGTCCTTCCTTAGGTTAGATTGAATCGAGTCGTTGAGGAGAGAGCGTCTCCATAAAGACCCGTTGGCTGTTCATCCTGTTATGATGAATTGAACCATGATTGGGCATCGTCGTACAAATTTTTTCATGTAGGAATTCGTTAGATGGCTTGTGCCGTTGGTTCTGTTTCTGAAGATTAGCGATGGTCTTGGTATAAAGAAAAACCATAAAGATCCGAAATAGGAATATGCCTGCCGTTCTTACCGCATCGCCTCCTATACAATCTGCTTGTCAAGCCAGCATCGCACCCTGGTGGGGGGCGTGGTCCGCTCTCTTGATTGTCGGCTGCTTTTATCTCACGCAAGCGACCGGAATTTTTATGGTCCAAATGGTGGCAGCGTTTAACATGGGATTGTCGAAGAGTATCGGTGGTTTGGCTGATCTTGAGCAAACCTGGCTCCTTCCCTTGTCGTTATTTCTTGGCACCATTGGAGCAGCCATGCTGTCCTGGAAGGTTGCAATGAGCCGGGCGAAGCCATGCATGACGGTTGATTGGTTGTGTGAACTATTGGGGAAGTCTTACGATATGCTCAGCCTCTGGCGTGTTGTCTTTCTGGGATTGAGCTTGGGATTGGGATTCTTCGTACTCACGGAATATGGAGCCCTTCCTCCAGACGATCTCCCTCAACCTCTTTTTGATGCCATGTTCGCAGCTCCTCTTTTGCTGAAGATTGGTTGGGTCCTGATGTTTGTCGTTCTCTTTCCATTGGTCGAAGAAACGCTCTTTCGTGGATTCTTATTCGCCGGTTTATCCCAATCTTGGGGATCAGCAATCGGGGGTATTGTGACGACAGTCATTTTTATCACCGTACATATGCCCAAGGTTTTGGAGTATTGGCCCGCCTTGTTTGCCGTCACGCTGATTGGGTCGATTACCGTTTTGTTACGCATTCGCACAGGAAGCCTTGCCCCGGGAATCGCTCTGCATAGTGCCTATAATGGCGTGTTGGTGGCTGTGGGATTCCTTACGCAGACGTCTTTGTAATAGATGTGGTGGCCTTAGCCATATGCCTTTTCTTTCAGCGATTGAATAGGTCTATAGCCCTGGTTGACAGAGTTGGACATGTCTGATAAATATTTACTCAGTAACAATGAAGTTGCTGTTGATGTAACACAGATGTGTTGGTGGACAATTGGCGTCCATTTCCCAAGGAAGAAGGGAGTGGGCGTTTTTTTTTGTCCAAACAAGGAAATAGGACCGGATCATACAGAAACTATGGCTCGGGCCCTTCAACGCTGCTCAGGCCGTATGAGGCTCTGATCCTCACCTTGTCATCCAGAGCGGAGCCCGGCGGAGTCGAAGGATCTAGCCTAGCCCAACCAGGCCATTGCTTAGCTAGATGCTTCGCGCTGCTCAGCATGACAAGATGGTAGACAGAGTATTCTTGAGGATAGTGTATGGGGAGAACCATAATTTCCGCATGATCCATAGGACCTTTCTCCTGAGTTTCGAGGGCACAAGCGAAGTATGAAATTGATAACTAAATAGGGCTTAGGAAGCATCTTTCAAGGAATGATGGGTGTGGAGAGCGTGGCAAAGGCGCCACTGCGGTGACAAGGCTGACTGTTTTGGCCTTGATGATACGCAGTTGGCGCTTTTTTTTTTGCACAATATGGAATGTTGAAGGAGAAGACGATGTATACCGTTGATGTGGAACGAATGGTGGAGGTGGCAAAAAAGAAGGTGGGATATCTCAGATCAAATCCCATGGGGTATTTCCTCCTTTCCGCGATGGCGGGAATCTATCTTGGTTTTGGGATTTGTTTGATCTTCAGTGTTGGGGCGCCGTTTTGGGCAGGCGGATCGGCCGGTTTAAAGTTGATCATGGGTACGTCGTTTGGCATTGCGCTGACCCTGGTGATCTTTGCCGGCTCGGAGTTGTTCACGGGGAATAATATGGTCTGCGCCATCGGAACATTGGCCAGAGCCATCACCGTGAAGCAGATGGGGTTGATTTTTTTCTGTTCCTTTGTGGGAAATCTTCTCGGCTCTCTGGGCGTAGCATGGTTAATCGCTCAAGCCGGAGTAGTAGGACAGGCCCCGCAAAGCGACCTGTTGCTCAAAGTGGCTGCAGTCAAAATGAATGGGCCGGCCTGGGAACTGTTTATCCGTGGGATCCTGTGTAATTGGCTGGTGTGTTTAGCCGTGTGGATGGCGGCTCGCACGACCAATGATGCTGCAAAAATCATGTTGATCTTTTGGTGTCTCTTCGCCTTCGTCGGGAGTGGATTTGAACATAGCATTGCCAATCAGTCGATTCTGGGCATTGCGCTATTTATTCCCCATGGCCCGGACGTGACCTGGCTGGGCCTGGCCTGGAATCAATTCTGGGTGGTGTTAGGCAATGTGGTTGGTGGAGCCGTATTTGTTGGCGGAGCCTATTGGCTATGTAGTCCGGTGAGGGCGCAATCCTCAGCACTAACTTCAGAACCTGAAATCATTCCAAATGGGTCGACCTCCTTTCTGGGAGGTCCAGACACAGAAGAGGTGCTAGTGAAACCGTTGGTAGTCGTGGCCGGGCGGGAGGCGTGAAAGACTACATCTGATGCGCGGCTATGTGACGGAATACAGAAAGGATCATGATGAATAAGATCGAAGTGCTCAAAATGGAAAAGGATGGGTTGGCTATCAAAGAAGATATTGCGCGATTTGCCGAATTGGGATGGGAATCGATTCCAGATGAAGATATTCAACGGTTGAAGTGGCATGGAATATTTTTACGAAATCCAACACCGGGGTTCTTCATGATTCGTGTGCGGATTCCTGGCGGGCGAACTACGACGGAGCAAATTCGTACGTTGGCGCATCTAGCCAAAACGTATGGGAATGGGCTACTGGATCTGACCACCAGACAACAGTTTCAGCTCAGGCAATTGAAGATTGAGCATGTCCCCGAAGCGTTTCTCCACATGGAAGAAGTTGGGCTAACCTCGTTGCAAACCGGCATGGACAATGTGAGGAATATCATGACCTGTCCCGTGGCGGGGTTAACGGCACAAGAAACATTCGATACGACAGATTTAGTTCGATGCTTGACGCAAGAGTGTACCGGTGATCTGGCGTATTCCAATCTTCCCAGAAAGTTCAATATGGCTATTACCGGATGTCCGGACAATTGTTTGCACCTGGAAACTCAAGATTTGGCTTTTATCCCTGCCACTCAGGATGGTTTCGAAGGCTCGGTCACCGGGTTCAACATTCTAGCGGGAGGCAAACTGGGATCGGGAGGGTATCGTATCGCTACGCCTCTGGATGTGTTTGTCACTCCGCTAGAGGTCGTTGCAGTGACACGTGCGATTCTTCGGGTGTTCCGTGATCATGGGTGTCGAGATTCTCGGACAACCGCTCGGTTGGCGTTTTTACTCGATGAGTGGGGCGAAGAGCGATTTCGTCTCGAGGTACAGCGAGAAGTCGGATGGGAATTATCGCGCTCAGGAATGGATGTACGTAACAGGGCAGTGAACGAACACATGGGAATTTACCGGCAAAAGTTGTCGAGTGTGAATTATATTGGGCTCAAAATTCCCGTTGGTCGTATCCACGCAGATGATTTGGAAGGGATTGCCACGTTGGCCGAAGTGTATGGCACTGGAGAAATTCGTTTGGCCCCAAATCAAGCCATGATTATTCCTAACGTGAACGACTCCGTTTTGGGAGATCTGACCGTAGAACCACTCCTCAAGCGATTTCTTTACAATCCTACGCCTGTGCAAAAAGGCCTGGTCAGTTGCGTCGGCAATGACTATTGCAATCTGGCGGTGATTGAAACCAAGAGTTGCGCCGTTGAAACTGCCAAACGGGTGGAGGCCATGATTGGCACCGAGATGAAGCCTATCACGATGCATTGGTCTGGCTGTCCTGCTGGCTGTGGCAATCACCTGGTGGCTGATGTCGGCTTGTTAGGGAAAAAGATTAAAGTCAACGGCGAGGTGGTGGAGGCTGTGGATGTGTTTGTGGGAGGACAATCCGGCCCCGATCCAAAGCTGGCCATCAAGTTGTTGGAAGACGTCCCTTGCGATGTATTGCCAGAAGTGTTGAGTGGTATCCTGCCGTATCATTCGCGTCAGAAAATGCACCGAACAAAGGCCAAGAGCGCTAAAAAGAAAACCGTATCTCAGAAAATGATTGAATCAGACAAAACACAATCAAGGATGGCTCCTGAAGCTACCGCATTAATGATGTCTTGAGCTTCCTGAGATCTTAAGAACGAAATCCTTGGGTGGTCAGGGACTTGCTATGAACTGTCCCTGGGAAAGTAGACTTGGCCAAGATTCGAGGGTATTCTGAAGGAACGCTGTTTCCTGCCTTTTGAATGGAATGATCAAACTTCTTGCCAAACTACTCCGCGTTTTGAATTCCGAGACTGAGCCAGGTCAGATCTCCTTGGGATTGTGTTTTGCCATGATCGCCGGGCTGACCCCTCTTTTCAGTATGCACAATGTGTTTGTCCTTCTTCTCGTGCTCATGCTGCGAGTAAATTTGGCAGCCTTTTTGATGGGACTGGCGCTGTGTACCGGCATTGCGTATCTGCTTGATCCACTCTTCCACCTACTCGGCCTGGCTGTTCTGACCGCTTCATCTTTAGAAAGTCTCTGGACCGTTCTCTACCAATCGGTGTGGTGGCGATTGGAACATTTCAATAATTCTATTGTCATGGGAAGCCTCGTGTTTTCTATAAGTCTGTTTCTGCCTGTTCTTCTGCTTTTGAATCTGCTTATTCGTCGATATCGACAACATGTCTTGGCCTGGGTTCAGAAAACAAAGATTATGCAAATGTTTAAGGCGAGCAAGCTGTATGCGACCTATCAGACCCTCTCTGCTTGGAGGCATGTCTGATGGGGAAATGGATACGTTGGTGGGGGCTTGGGGCCTTTGTGGTGGTCGCAGCTATTTTTGCCTGTGTGTGGATATTTTTTGTTGATGGCTGGGTGAAATCTCAGATTGAAGAAGCGGGGACTGAGGCTGTGGGAGCGAAGGTGGAGTTAGATGCGGTCGAACTCAGTTTGTTCCCTGCCGGGCTCATGTTGACGCGACTGCAAGTGACAGATCCCAAAGAACCGATGACCAATGCCGTTGAAATCGCCCATATAACGATGGGGTTGGATGGGCTGAATCTCTTGCGGCGAAAAATCATAGTTGAAGAAATGGTTTTGGAAGGCGTTCGATTATCGACTCCCAGGGCCACATCTGGAGCTACCCGCGAAGTTTCTCTTCAAGAAGAAGAGACGGGGATGTTTTCTATAGATCTTCCCTCCCTTGAGGTTCCCGACGTCAAAAAGATCTTGGAACAAGAAGATCTGGAGACTATTCGTTTGATAGAGACCCTCAAAGCAGATCTCAAACGGGAAAAAGACACATGGGAATCTCGTTTAAAAGAACTGCCGGGAAAAGCGCAGTTGGCTGAATACAAAAAACGAGTGAAAAATCTGAAAAAAGCTACAAAGGGAGGGTTAAAAGGGATATTAGGTGGAGTCGGAGAAGTGCAATCCTTGAAACAGGATATTGAACGGGAAATAGAATCTCTGAAAGGTGTAAAGAAGGAATTTGAGGATACAGTTGCGTTACTCCATACTCGGCTGGATCAACTTCAAACTGCACCACAACGAGACATTCAACACCTCAAAGCCAAATATAATGTGTCGCCACAAGGATTGGCCAATATGAGTCAAACGTTGTTGGGAGGGAAGATCGGATCCTGGGTTCGCCAAGGGGCAGTATGGTATGAGCGAGTCAAGCCTTTCTTAGAAGGCGCACAAGCTCTGGGAGGGGGGCAAGCTGGGCCTGAGGTGCATAAACCTTTGAGAGGGAAAGGTGTGGATGTGCATTTCAAAGAAGCCAATCCGCTTCCAGATTTTCTGATTCGAAAGGCCACGGTGTCGGTCAATCTTGATTTAGGCGATTTGGCCGGCACTGTCCACAATATCACCAACGACCAACCAACTTTAGGTCATCCGACAACCTTCGCCTTTTCCGGCGAACAACTCAATGGGGTGAAGTCTGTATCCTTGGAAGGGGCTCTCAACCATGTGATACCCACCAAAGCCAAGGATGAAGCATCGTTCAGGGCGCAAGGGTATGAGCTGACCAATTTAGTTTTGTCCAAAGATGACAAATGGCCTGTGGCTCTGACGAGCGGGTTGGGCGATATGACAATGATTGTGGGCCTGAAGGGCCAAGCATTGACGGCGAATGGGAAAGGTCATTTACGAAATCTTCATCTCTCGGCAGGAAAGGAAGGTGATACCAATCCCTTAACCAAAGCACTCAGCTCGGCCGTGACCGACATCTCTCAATTGTCTTTACAAGCGGATGTAAAGGGGACGTTGGAACAACCTGATGTGACCCTATCCTCTGATCTCGATCGGATACTTCAGAAAGCTGCCGGTAAGATGGTGAATGAACTGGCTGCAAAGTTTGGCGCGGAACTTCAAACGGCAATCTCCGCGAAAATCGCGAAACCCATGCAGCAACTCAAGAAGAATTTATCAGGGTTTGATGGAATTGCCGGTGATCTCACCGAGCGTGCGACTCAACATAATGATATCCTTAAGGGCTTGCTAGAAAAAAACCTTCCCATCAAAGGCCTCAAGAGCCTCCCAGGCGGTTTCAAGCTCCCGTTTTAATCCGTTCTGATCCCTGTCTCAACGTCATCTGTCTTCTGTAAATTTTTTTCTCGGACTTGTTTGACATGTCAAACAGACATCAGCTGAAAGGGAGAGGGAGAGATGAAGGGGCTTCGTTCAGTTTTGAGTCAGTGAAACTTCAAACCTAATGGATGCAGGCTTGGTGGACGAGCTATGTAGATTTTTTGAGTGTGTGAATGATGATTTCGGGCTGGCAGAACAGTCGAATGGGAAATAGTGATGTGCCGACACCACGTGAGGTGTAGCCGCGCATGGTTTCATGTTGCCAGGGGCCGGCTTTATAGGATCGTGCGCAGCGGCAATGGGTGATGATCGGCGTCCCGCCTGGCAGGCAGATTTGTCCGCCATGGGAATGGCCACACAGATAGAGGTCCATGCCAGCTTTGTAGGCTTCGGGAATGATTTCAGGAGAATGCACGAGAAGAATGCGGATAGCGTCTGTCGGTGCAGCACTGACAGCTTTGTCAAGATCGTCAGTTTCATAATAATGTGCATCATCTAAGCCTAACAGCCAAATCGTCTCTGATCCTTTTTCGAGTGCCTGGGTTTCATTCAGCAACATACGAATGCCGCCTTGTTCAAGACCGGGTACCATTTCCAGCCAATCATGATTGCCCAAAATCCCGGTGACTCCAAACGGCGCGTGAATGGTCTTGACGAGTTCTTCCATCAAGCGCAGTGTCTTATCATAGGAGCCATACGTACGGAATCGAAAGTCACCGGTGAGAACGCACAGATCATACTGTAATGCGGATAAGGTAGCTTGAAGAGCCTGTCCTTTATCAATCATGCCTTCGATGTGAAGATCAGAGAGATGCAAAATGCGAAATCCATCAAAGGCTTTTGGGAGATGAGGGAGTGGCACAACATGGTTGACTACGCGATAGTTCGTGGAATTTTTGACCGCGATAGGCCAGATTCCCGTGGCTTTTAATGACGTTTTCAAAAGCCAGGCGATGGCAGGAAATTCTTCCATGTGGACATGAATATGATGACCACCCAACAGTAACGCTGAATACTTGGCTTGCATTTCCAATCGTTTTCCGGCATGGGTAGGGCCGATGCGGTCGATCAGCTTGCTCAGGGTTTCTTGTTCGTGGAGTTGAGTCATGTGCTTGTCAGAATTATTGAATTAAAGGTAGGATAGGAGCATGCAACGGTTAGATCTCAATGAGCCTGGATTACCCGATCTTCAGTTTGTTCTGATGATCGTGGCCTTATGTACGTCTGACATCGAATCGCTCAATGCGCCTGTGTCCGTCCGAGAGACGGTCTTTAATCGATGCTGGGCTTTATTGCATGAAATCCCTCCTCCAACACAGAAAGCAGAGCGGGTGCTGAATTTGATGTCAGGTGATGAGGTCATGCTCGAAGCCTTGGTCAATGTTATTCGACAAACATTTGAAGAACATGGATTTTTAGAACTCACCTGGGAACAGCCGGCTAGTGAACCGTCTCGAGAATCAACTCCAGAAGCGCTTCCATTAGTTGAGCGCATACAGAAACTCTATCCGCCACCTGACGATGTTGAGCCGTCTTTACCGTCTACGTCTCTCTCATAAATATATTCCAGGATCTCTCTTCCAGTCTGTATGAGTCTGGTTCTGTTTGGACAGGAGGGGTATTGCTGGATGGCTGCCCATCATTATCTTCTATCGGTTGCTGAAGGTTAAAAAATAACTGAGGACAGAGCTGTCAAAATTTGGTGGGGGAGACACTGTTGTCTGAGGTCTTTCTCACTCTTTACTCAACGTTGTATTCATACCTCCGCACTTCTACCTTTTCACGTCACTTCCATAGGCTTTCGGACAATTCGGCCATCATCCATTTTCTGTTTATGAATTCACGGTTTGCACCTTTTGGGCCCCGTCCTGAAAGGAGCGAAAGGATCCTAGATTTCTGAATCTGGATTCTCGGTGCTTGAGTAATGTCGCAAGAGGGATTTTTTGGAGTTGGCTGAAATGAGTCGTGAGGGTCTGAGAAACATTCTTGGCCGTCAGTGTTCTGTCTCGATGCGCCCCTCCGAGTGGCTCGGGGATGATATCATCGATAATCTGAAGCTTGAGCAATTCAGGGGCCGTCATATGCAAGGCAGCCGCAGCGGTCGATGCTTTTGAGGCATTGCCCCATAAAATGGCGGCACAGCCTTCAGGCGAAATGACGGAATAGATAGAATGCTCTAACATCAGCACGCGATCGGCCACGCCCAAGGCTAAGGCGCCGCCGCTTCCCCCTTCGCCAGTCACGACAGCAATAATGGGTACTCGCAGTCTGATCATTTCTAATAAATTCCTGGCAATCGCTTCCGCCTGTCCACGCTGCTCGGCGTCGATGCCAGGATACGCCCCTGGCGTATCGATAAATGTCAGTATTGGACGTTGAAACTTTTCAGCGAGCTTCATGAGACGCAAGGCTTTTCGATAGCCCTCGGGTTTCGCCATACCAAAGTTTCGACGCATGCGCTCTTTTAAGGCCTTCCCTTTTTCATGGCCCATGACCATAATTGAGCGGTCATTCCACGTTGCAAACCCTCCGATGATGGCTTGATCTTCACCATACAAGCGATCTCCATGAAGTTCGATCACGTTGGACATGAGCTCTTCCAGATAATCAGAAATGGAAGGCCGTTGAGGATGTCGAGCGATCTGACCTCGCTGCCACGGAGAGAGAGTGGCAAAGAGCTCCTGCTCCATTTTGGTCAACTGTTCAGTGCTTTTCTCAATAGCTTCCTGAACTGAATGTTTCTTAGACTTGGATTTCACCAATCTGGCAATGCGCACTTCGAGGTCTTTGAGTGGCTTTTCAAAATCCAGATATTCACGCACAGGCAGGCTCCTTAGTGGAAGGCGACAGTGGACGTTCCGAGAAGATGTTCCACTTCTTCTAAAAATTCCGGTGTAGGGGAAATGCCGACATTGGGCAGTCTCTCAAGATTGGCTGTCAGGTTCGAACGTAAATGAAAGGCGAGTGAAATGGGCGTAGGCCCCGGGTATCGTGTAAATATATGTTGTAAGTCTACCAGATTCTGTGGCAACACGTCTTGTTCGTGAATTTGCAGTGTCACATGTTTCACTGTTTCACTTTCTAATTGCGGTAAGAGTTCAATCCGTGTGGCCTTTATTCTAGCACCGTTATCCATTAGATCTACTGCTCCAGTGATACGAATAATAGAATCCGGCGTGAGCATGGATTCGTGGTTTTTAAAGGTTTCCGGGAAAATGATGGCCTCTACCGTGCCCTGTAAGTCTTCCAATTGGACATAGGCCATGCGGTTCCCTTTTTTTGTGGTCGTAATTTTGATGCTGGATATGACGCCACAGAGTTTGACTTCTTGCTCTTCCTTGATCTCCCTGAGGGCTTGGGTTGAACAGGTGGAAAAATGTGCGATGGCCATACGGTGTCGGTTGAGGGGGTGATCCGTAATATAAAAACCTGTCAGTTCCCGTTCGTATTGCAATAAATCATTTTGAGACCATTCCGGTTTCTGGGGAATGGCAAATCCAAATCCCTCGGTCGATGTAGTGGATATATCGTCTGACACGAGATCAAACAGGCTTGTTTGACCTTCTCGTTTATTCCGCTGCACGGTTGCAGCATGGTCCAACGCTTGATCCAACGCATCAAACAAACTGGCACGTGAGGTGCCCATGGAATCGAAGGCGCCCACTTTAATCAACCCTTCTATGACACGTTTGTTGACTTTTTGGGAATCCTGCCGGCAACAAAAGTCGACGAAGGAAGAAAATGACCCCTCTCGATCTCGAGATTCTAAAATAATATCTACAGCATTTTCTCCGACATTCTTGATGGCGGCCAGACCAAATCGAATACCTTCCGAGACAACACTGAAAGTTTTCACACTCTGATTGGCATCGGGCGGTAATATGTTCACGCCCAATTCCCGGCATTCAGTAAAGTACCCAACCATTTTGTCGGTATTGCCCATTTCAGAGGTCAGGAGAGCGGCCATGAATTCTATCGGATAATGTGCTTTCAGATAGGCTGTTTGATAGGTGACCACGGCGTAGGCGGCGGAATGAGATTTATTAAATCCGTAGCCAGCAAAAAATGCCATTTGATCAAATAATTTTTCAGACAGTTTTTCCACGATTCCTCGTTCTGTACATCCTGAGATGAACAAGGCTTTTTGCTTGGCCATTTCATCATGCTTTTTCTTTCCCATCGCGCGGCGCAGTAAATCGGCCTGGCCCAAGGAAAATCCGGCCAGTTGGTTGGTAATGGCCATGACTTGCTCTTGGTAGACGATGACCCCATAGGTCTCTTTTAAGATCGGTTCGAGTTGTGGGGGCTCGTACACGATTTGTGAGGCATCACGTTTGCGTTTAATGAAATCGTCGACCATGCCGCTCTCGAGCGGTCCCGGTCGATAGAGTGCTAAGATGGCAATCAGGTCTTCAAAGGTTTCAGGTGTGATTTTGACCAACAAATTCCGCATGCCTGAACTTTCCAATTGGAAAATGCCAGTCGTTTTTCCCGAGCTGAGTAAGGCATAGGTTGCAGGGTCATCGAGTGCGATGTTTTGGATATCTAACTGGGCATCAGTCGATTGAGAGGCATGCACGAGATTGACGGCATCGTGAATCATGGTCAAAGTTTTTAACCCGAGAAAATCAAACTTCACCAAGCCAATTTTTTCCAAATCAGTCATCGTATATTGCGTGACGATTTCGTCGTTGTTGGTCTTATATAATGGAACATGGTCCATGAGGGGTTTTTGCGAAATCACCACGCCAGCGGCATGGGTAGAGGCATGGCGTGCCAGCCCTTCTAATGCCATGGCCGTATCCATCAGTTCCTTCATCCCACTCTCTTGATCCACTAATTCCTGTAACCGTGGCTCCTGCTTGAGTGCATCTTTCAGGGTCATATTGAGTTGTGTGGGAACGAGTTTCGCCATCTTATCTACTTCGGCATACGGGAAATCCATCACGCGACCGACATCCCGAATGGCTGCTTTGGCTCCCAAGGTTCCGAAGGTAATAATTTGGCAGACGTGCTCTTTGCCATATTTCTCAATCACATAATTGATGACTTCTCCCCGACGGTCCATGCAGAAGTCCATGTCAATATCCGGCATCGTGACTCGTTCAGGATTCAGGAAACGTTCGAAGAGCAAGTTGTAGGTGAGCGGATCGATGTCGGTGATGCGGAGGGCATAGGCAACCAGACTTCCAGCGGCAGAACCGCGTCCTGGTCCGACGGGGATTTTCCGGGATCGAGCAAAATTGATAATGTCCCAGACGACTAAGAAATATCCGGCATAGCCCATGGCATTCAAAACTGTTAATTCGGTCTGTAAGCGGTGTTGATAGTCTTCGAGTGGAATTGATGTAGGACGTTCGCGCATGCGTGCACGAAGGCCCTCTTCAGACAGATGTTGGAGATAGGAGTCATGCGTTTGGTCTTCGGGCACATGATAGTCGGGGAGATACGTCGCGCCGAATTCCAATGAGAGGTTACATTGCTCCGCGACTTGCGTGGTATGAAGGACAGCCCGCGGAAATTCGGCAAATTCAGCGACCATTTCTTCCGTGGACTTCACATACAATTGATCCGTATCGAATTTCATACGATTGGGATCTTTGAGGGTCTTGCCTGTTTGCAAGCAGAGCATAATCTCATGGGGGCGTGCATCCCGTTTGGTGAGGTAGTGGCAATCATTGGTACCCACCAACGGAATTCCCATGTTGTGATGCATCTCTATGAGTCCACGATTGGCAATGAGTTGTTGGTCTAACCCATTGGCTTGCACTTCCAAATAGTAATGATCTTTTCCGAAGATCGAGCGATATTCGTCGGCTACGCGCATGGCCTCTTTCATATCCTGTTGCCCAATCAATTGGGGCACTTCCCCACTTAAGCAACCCGAAAGCGCAATGAGCCCTTCATGATGTTCCTGCAACAGCTCTTTATCCATTCGGGGTTTGTAATAAAACCCTTCAAGATAGGCTTTGCTGGACAGTTTGATGAGATTGTGATAACCGATTTGGTTGGTGGCGAGCAGAATCAAATGATAATAGTCGTTATGCGCGAGGTGCCCTGCTTTTTGTCTGCGGCTGCCGGGGGCCATATAGGCTTCGCATCCAATGATGGGTTTAATACCGTGGGCGTTGGCTTTTTGATAGAAATCAATAGCGCCAAACAGGTTGCCATGGTCCGTCATGGCGACGGCCGGCATCCCGTATTCCTTCACTTGCTGAAACAGAGGCGTGAGTTGGTTCGCTCCGTCAAGGAGGCTATATTGCGTGTGAAGATGGAGATGCACGAAATCTGTAGACACGAGACAATGTCCTTTAAAAAATGTTTACTGTGTATGTGTGATGACGTGAATGTGCATCTGTATATATGGTGAAATCATCTCGTGTGGTCATAGTGTGATGGCCATGAAATCTTTCACGCCTACGATACAGAGATCATCTGGCATAGTCGAACGATATCCCAAGAAAATGGGTATAAAGATGTGGATAAATAGACGAGAGGGTTCTATCATTCAAGGCAGGCAATGAGTCTAACATGTTGCCCATTTTCTGAGCATGGTAGTCAGTACAGATGGGCCTACTAGAGGTGGGGTCGATAATCATGCTCAGGAAAAAATACGTACAGATGTGATCATTGAAGGATGCGCTATAACTGGTGTGAACGTTGTGATTGCTCATTGTGTTGTGAGGAAAGGAGAAAGACATGATTTTAACGACGACACCCAATATAGAAGGACATCGCATTACGGAATATCTAGGTGTGATAACGGGAGAAGCTGTACTCGGGACAAATTTTATTCGTGATTTTTTTGCGAAGATTCGGGACGTTGTCGGGGGACGGTCTGGATCATATGAAAAAGAATTGGCTCGTGCACGGGAAGCGGCATTTCAAGAGATTCAAGAAGAAGCTCTAGAGCTCGGGGCCAATGCCATTGTGGGTATCGATCTAGATTATGAAGTGATGGGGGAGACGGGAAGTATGTTGATGGTGAGTATTAGCGGGACAGCTGTGAAGATTACCTGAGAAATGATAGAGGAAGAAGCTGTACAGTCCGGTGATCTTGAAAATTCGAATCAACGATATTGAGAAGAACAATCAATGCTAGTTATATTCACTTACATAAAAGACTTGACTCTCTTGAGAAATGACCGATAAAATAATCTAAGAAACAGTCGCAATTGAGACGAATATCGTTCTGAAAGAATTATGAAATTGTAGAATCTGAATGGTCAGTCCATTTATTACGCAAGGAGGATGTCATGAAAGCTAAAAAAGGTGTTATTGATTTTCTGAATAAACTGTTAACGAATGAATTAACAGCCATTAATCAGTATTTTCTCCATGGAGAAATGTGTGGGAATTGGGGTTACGATCAACTCCACAAAGAGGTGAAGAAACATGCTATCGACGAAATGAAGCATGCTGAAGAAATCATCGAGCATATTCTGTATTTGGATGGTTTCCC
Organism: Nitrospirota bacterium; assembly: GCA_003233615.1. Taxonomy (GTDB): domain Bacteria; phylum Nitrospirota; class Nitrospiria; order Nitrospirales; family UBA8639; genus Nitrospira_E. Next base: position 6,731 of record QIMB01000441.1, on the reverse strand, counting down.
GAATTTGCAGCGATTAGGGACATTGAAGATTGGAGAAACCGTTCCGGAACAGCTCAAATCCGATTTGAATCTTGAGCGTGAGGCGGTGAAGTTATTAGCTGAAGCCATCAAACATTGTACGGATGTGGGGGATTACACCACGCGAGGCAAGCTGGAAGCGATTATTACGAGCGAAGAAGAACATATTGATTGGATTGAGACCCAGCTTGAAACCATTAAGCAAGTGGGCGTTGAAAATTATCTGAGCCAACACATGCACGAAGAATAAATACAAAACGCAGTTCGTCAACAAGGGCTTTTCGAGATGAATTATTCATCTCGAAAAGCCCTTGTTTTTTTTTGCGAAAAACGTTGGGAAGGATGTCGTTGAGGGAAAACCCTAGATGAACCAATGTGTATGTTGGGAGATCACGTATCCGCCCAAAAGGATTGTGCCAACTCCCACCACAGCTTGAAGGCTGTGATGCACCCAGGAGAGGGAGCGCGTAGAGTACAAGAGAGGAATAGCTATGACGACAGAGAGTAATCCCATGCCAAGGATGGATCCGACTCCGAAGACAACAATATAGCCGATGGCCATCGGCGGGGACATGACTGTGTTGAGGGTGAGAAGGATGAGTGCTGCTGATCCTGCCATTCCATGCATGAGTCCGACAATGAACGCACGGTAGGGAAACCCCTGTGCGTGAGTATGCTGATGAGCGACTTCAGTATGGGGAACGTTCGGAGCATGAGAATGGGCGTGAAAATGAGGAGCGGCATTGGAATGTTGGTGGAGATGGAAATGTATGCGCTCGTTTCGTATGCGTCGGAAGACGTCAAGCCCTAAGCCAATGAGCATAAATCCAACAGCACATTCTAAGCCGTCAGCGACATGCTCAGGAATAACCCCGCCGATAATGAGCACGACGGAGCCGAAGAGAAGCAGCGTGACGGTATGACCGAATCCCCAGACGATTCCCTGTTTCATTGTCTGTAAAACGGATCGATTGTGAGTGGCGAGTGAAGCGATTGCTGCTGCATGGTCAACTTCAAGAGCATGCCGCAGGCCTAAAACAAATCCCAATCCCAACAATGTCAACATGAGCGATACATCCTGCTAGTGAGGGAAGTCATCATCATCCTTGGTTTTCTCGAACGCAGAATCCTAGCGGTCAGTTGATGGAAAAAGCAAATAGGAACGACCAGTCAGAATAGGAAGCGAATCTCAACGATACGATTATAAACCCTCGCCCTCTCAGGGTTTCGTTCCGAAGAAGGACGAAGGTACAGGGAAAGGCCTATTTGGTCGTTACAATACTGAAGGTCACTATGCAGCACCATATTGTCATTCTGAGTGCAACGAAGAATCTGTGCCCAGCTCAGCGCTCATATGGTTGCGCGAGATGCTTCGCGCTGCTCAGCATGACAATTTAGAGGACAATGTCCATGGAGCGCACGATACAGTAAGGAGAAGACTTGATGTGCTGAATAGATACGACTCAAGAAGAGGATGAGAAAAGCAGAATGTGAAAAGGAAAGAACTATTTGCCTAATGCACGGTCGAGGTTGAAGGCTGCGCTGATGAGGGCAAGATGGGTAAAGGCTTGTGGGAAATTCCCAAGGGCTTCGCCATGGTGGCCCGTTTCTTCTGCATACAGACCTAAATGATTGGCATACCCCAGCATTTGTTCGAACAGTAACCGGGCATCATCCAAACGGCTGCGATCCACTCGGCCAGCGCGCGTCAGAGCTTCAACTAACCAAAATGTGCAGATGTTAAAGGTGCCTTCTTCTCCACTAAGGCCATCTGTCGTTTCTGTATTGTTATAACGATACACTAACCCGTTGGCCACTAGTCCGCCTTTTTCACGGGATTGCAAGGTGGCATCCAATGTTTTGAGCATTCGTGGGTCTGTGGGCGAGACAAAAAAGACGAGAGACATCATAAGATTCGCAGCATCTAACGAATCGCTGCCATAGCGTTGCACAAAAGCCTGTCGTTTGGAGTCCCAGCCTTTTTCCATGATTTCTTCATAAATGGTGTCCCTGACTTTGAGCCAGCGTTCCCGATCGGCTGGAAATGACCGCTTGTCGGCCAAGCGAATTCCTCGATCAACGGCGACCCAGCACATGAGTTTGGAGTAGACAAAATGTTGTTGGCCGCCGCGTGTTTCCCACACCCCTTCATCTGGCCGATGCCAATTATCGCAGACCCAATTAATCAGTCGTCGAAGATGTTTCCAGAGGTCATATGAAATCGGGGTGCCATATTTATTGTAGAGATAGACCGAATCCAAGAGTTCGCCGTAAATGTCGAGTTGTAATTGATCATAGGCCCCGTTTCCAATACGCACCGGTGACGATCCACGATAGCCTTCCAAATGATCAAGGGTTTCTTCGGTCAGCGTATGGCGTCCATCAATGCTATACATGATTTGAAGCGAACCATCAGGTCCTAATTCATGGCAGCGGGCTTCCAGCCAATGCATAAACTGGGAGGCTTCTTCTGTGAACCCGATGCGAAGGAGTCCGTAAATAGTAAAAGCCGCATCTCGAATCCATGTATAACGATAGTCCCAATTACGTTCGCCTCCAATATCTTCGGGAAGACTGCAGGTGGGAGCTGCGACAATGGCACCTGTGGGTTGAAAAGTGAGCAGTTTCAGAACTAAGGCTGAGCGGTGGACCATCTCTCGCCAACGACCAGAGTAGGTGCATGTGGATAGCCAGGTGCGCCAGTATCCGACGGTCTGGGTAAATAATTCTTGGGCATGGGCTTCAGTACAGTATCCTGAGGGACGGTCACTGTCATCGTGGGGTTGTAAGCAGATATCGATGGTCTCTCCCTCTTCTAACGTGAACTCAGTAACAATGGCATGACCCTCTATTTGAAGGGGAACCGTGGCCCCTAGACGAAGGGAGAGGCTTGGTGACTGAAAGATGGCACTGGCGGCAGTCAGTGAAATGGTATGGGAGTCACGGCCATAGTTGAAGGAAGGCTGACATTCCAGCCGAAATGTCATGGTTCCGCGAATGGTTTGAATGCGTCGCACGATACCATGTTGTGTGCAATCGGCTGATTGTTTGCCAACAGGCATAAAATCAACCACTCGACCCACCCCATCGGATGTATGGAACCGAGTCACGAGTACATTGGTGTCGGGCCAATAATATTGTTTGGATTTCACATGATTGGGAATCGGGGCAATAGAGAATCGTCCACCCTTGGAATCGTCCAGAATTGCCGCAAACACACTTGGTGAATCGAAATGAGGAAAACAGAGCCAATCAATAGACCCGTTCATCCCCACCAAGGCTGTCGTGCGCATGTTCCCGATAAGGCCGTAATTTTCAATCGGTTGATAAGGCATGGCTCTCTTGTCGGTTACTTCCTGTGCAAAATTGATGAACCTTTTCTGAGATGCCAAAGGTGAGTATTTCCGGTATCCTAGAGGAATATCATAGGCTATGGAATGCGTAGACTAAGGAACAATATGTGGATTTGGAAAATGAGGGCATGATGTCAGATTATCCGTCACGTGTGACGCTGTACGGGCAGGAATACATGTTTCATCGCATTTTGAAAGATGATTTCTTTTCACTCAATATTTTGTATACCAATGCTAGCAGTGAGAGCTATGTCTTAAAGCTGAGTGATTTTCGTTTCGTGTTGGGACGCATGTTGCGCCCCTTTGCTGCATGGATTTCCAGACGGGAATATACCATCTATCGCATGGTTGCGGATATACCTGGAGTGCCTGACTTGGGGCCCCGGTATGGAAAGCGAGGATATTTTCATCGGTTTATTGAAGGACAGACGCTTCATGAAATAGAAAGACAGATCGTTGATCAAAGGCATCTCGTGGCAGGGCATCAGGATGTGGCGACCCATGGGACAGGATTAGCACCGAATTTTTTCGATCAATTGAAAACAATTGTGGATGCAGTCCACCAGCGACGAATTTTTTATGCGGATTTAAACAAACGAGGCAATATCATCTGTGGAACGGATGGCAAACCCTATCTCATTGACTTTCAAATTTGTGTGCCTCTTCCCGTTCGAGGAGGTTGGTGGGGGGGAATTACGGAGAAAATTTTCCAACAGCTCATTCAGGAAGATCTCTATCATGTGTATAAACATAAAAAAACCTTTCAACCGCAGTTAATGACAGTGGCAGAACAATTGTTAGCCAAACGGTCAAAGTTAAGTCAGCAATACAGCCGGTATGTGTGGCGACCGTACGTAACGATCAAACGACGTATCTATCCGCATGGCAGCAATGAAACCGTCTGGTACAAATGGAACAAGGAAAAAGACCAATCCCCAAGAACGTCGTAGGCTAAAAAAGCGGCACTGCCTTGAGCAGTTTTTTTGCCTACGACATTCTTGACTGCATGACTTGCTGCGCGGGCTGTGTTGTTCTACAGCTGCTTTCAGCAGCTTCAATCTTTTCCGGTTTTGTATCCTCGCCTGCCGCCACTATGGCCCATTCGATCGAGTGGGAGTGCTTCATATCGCTTTTGTAGATCTGGATGTTCATTGAGATACGCCTGTACAGCGGCATCATCAGCGAATACCTCAGGGCTGTGTTGGCGATATTTTTCAATGGTGAGATCATGGGTGGCTAAGAGGGCGCTGACTTTTCGATTAATATCCATGCCCATTTCACGCATGGCTTCGGGTGATGGCCGTTGTCCATCGCCATAGCCCTTGCCACCCTTAAAAAAGCTCGTCATCATCTCACCGATCTCAATGCGAGACTTGATGAAATTGCCAATCTCAACCGGTTCCGTCGCAAGGCTGGTTCCTAAAAAAAGAAAGCCACATAAAGAAATTCCAATAATGCTGCGTGTCAGAGTCGTAATCATATGTTTCCTCTCAGAATATGTGTGAAAATGTAGCTGATTGATCTGTATATATCATACACCTCGAACGGATGTAATGTAGTGTTAGACCAATCCACGGGACATCCCGTTGAGTTGAATGGCTGACCTTACTTCAGTAATCCCAATGCTCATACCGAATCGGCAAGCGGTTGAGCACGTCCCTATAGAATTGCCATTTGGGCATGAATCGGTCCATGAGCATCACGAAACGGGCGTTGTGCGTCGACTCAAGGATGTGCACCATCTCGTGAACGACGATGTATTCAAGGCATTCTTTGGGTTTTTTTGCGAGATCTGTATTGAGGCGAATACTATGTGCGTTCGAGTTGCAGCTGCCCCACTTGGTTTTCATGCGCTGCACATAAAACTGCTCAACTTTCACGCCGATGAGCTGTTCCCATTTTGCGAGTAAGGGCATCATCGCGTGTTTGAGTTGGGTACGATACCATTCTTCGATAATGGCCATCTTTTTATTCTCATCTGCACCAGGACGAACATACAGGAGCATTCTGTTGTGTTTCAATTCGACGGACTGAGATTGCTTGCTCTCGTAGATCGTAAGCAGGTAACGCTTCCCCCAAACAAAATGGCTTTCGCGGTTGAGATATTCGCGCGGCGTTTCACGTGCTTGTTCAGACAGCTTTTGCTGCTGGTTCTTAATCCAAGGAAGCTTTGTAATGGCAAACACTCGAATGTTATTGATGTCCATTCGCAAGGGCGCAGAGATCCGCACGCTGCCCGTTGGAGGGTAGACACTCAGGTGGATATTCTTGATGCCCTTCTTTACCACATCCACGGTGATGCCACCCAGCTTGATTTGTGTCACCATTAATATTCCTTCTGCTGCTTGATAATGAGGAAGATGCGCTCGACCGCATCCTCGTTCTGCAAGATCCCAAACAAGGCAGCTTTGATCACCCGTTCGCGGGCTTGCACGCCTCGCCAGCCGTCTGGTCGGGTACGCTTGACGGTTTCATCGATCTTCACCGCAAGTTCTAGCATCTCATTGTTCCGGGCGTTCGCATAGGAAGGCGAAGACTCAGCGGAAGGACTCGCACCGTCGAGAGAGGACCCCCGTTCGAGGTTGTTAAAGAGAGCGCGGCGTCCTGGTGTATTCAACTGTACAGGCATATCCTCCGCCTGCCCGGCCTCCACGTTCTTGGCCAGCTCAGCGATGCGCTTCAGGTAGTCTTCATATTCGATAGCTTTTGCCCTGCGCGCCGCAATAATCTCGTCTAGCAATGTGGACATCTTGTCGTAGTACGCCGGGTCGTTCAGATGCTCCTTGATGATTTTTCGGCGAACATTGTTCTCAATGGTCTCGGCAACGGCATTCTTGTTGCCCTTCAGTCCACCGAGCTGGCTAGCAATAGCTTGAGCGATGCCGGTCTTCACGATCAATTCAAGCAGGCCCATATTATCGAAGGGGGAAATCTTCCTGGGCTCATCTGCTTCGATGTAGGTGTCGATCAAATGGCGCATGTCCGCTTCGTAGGCTTTCAGGTCCAAGCTCTCCCCGCTGGCCTTGCGGATAATCTCACGAATGTTCAGATAGTGCGTGAGCTGCTGTTTGATGCGGCTCATGTCTGCAGCGGTGTATCCGGCAGCCTCCAGTTCGTCGGCGATATTGGCATAGGCGCGCACAAGCGCCACGGTTGCCTTGTAGAGCGCGGCTCGTTGCGGTTCTCGGTCATGTAAATCCGAAGGAATTTCCGTATTGCCGCAAAAATAATGGATGTGTTCCAGCTCGCCCTTTGGCGGCTCTACCGGTTCGCACAGCAGGGGGAGAGCTTCCAACGCATGATCAAGCCGTTCCTTCTCTTTCTTGAGGCGATCCTGCAACAACACCTCCGGATCGGTAC
>QIMB01000219.1 GCA_003233615.1 Nitrospirota bacterium | reverse complement strand
TATGACCAGGTTTGACGACCTGCATATTCCACGGAGGTGTGGAACTCCCAGCTGCACTCACAATAGCTCGGGTGACATCTTTCAATGTGGGGTCTTTATCGGATACCGTATTAATATTTGCATTTTCGACATTAAAGACTGGTGTTGTTGAGCGACATCCTACAAAAACCATCATGACCAGCACCAAAAAAACCAACTGTTTCAATGAACGATTTTTCATCGGAAAATCCTCCTCAATAGTAATTTCGTCCGTAAGACAAACACTGGTTCACCCTCATTCATGAGTTCTTTTTTCACTTTTTTCTGTTGGAGGGACAATAGGTCTACGCAATTCTCTCCTATCTTAATTTTTACTCATGAGACAAGGAAGGGCAGATTCCACATCCCTTCGATTTCTACCAGCAACTCTTTTCGGCACATCTCGCCTTGTACATACAAGATAGGGGTCTTTCCATGTTCATGGCCCTCTAACACTTCACGGACAGAGGGTAAATCTTCCTGCTTGCGCACAAAGACTTTCAAAAGACCTTCGGAAGATGTTGAACCCCATGATTCCTGGCCCTGCTTGCGCACTCGGTTGAGTACTGCATCAATATTAGACAAGGTTTCCAACGTCTGTTTGGTTGGATCACCCTGATGCTGTGTGGCATGTCCCACAATGCTTGCGGTACCCGCGACGAACAATTGGCAACCTGTTAACGTGTGATGCATGGTTGCGCGGGCAAACGATGGACTTTTGGGTCCATAGATGCGTGGATACTCATACGCACTGGTTTGTCTGGGATTCTCTAAAGGAATGCCAGGGAGCTTACCAGCTAAGAAGAGTACTTGAAAGGGCCCACCCTGAGTCCCGACGGCACTGGCTGCGGGCAGCATTGAGGCCAATTCTTTATGATACGTTGAGAAGGCTTGGTGTCGTCCAAGGCAGAACCGTCGGTACCGTTCAAGGCCTTGCTGTTCTTGATTAATACCAGGGAAATAATTCCACATCCGGAGGAGATGGGCATACCCGGATCGCGCACAATAGTTCATGATACGTTCATACGCGGCACGAGCTATATCTTCCACAACACTGCCCGATGACTCCGGAACTTCCAGGCAGCCGAAGACAACCTCATCTGTAAAGGCCAGACGAATGTCCTGAACCTGATCACACCAAACCGGCGCCTCACTCCTCCAGACTTCTAATAGGGGCGGCTGTGACAATTGCGGCAGATTGACATCAATGGAGAGACCTTTTCCAATTCCTGATACAGAACCCCCGCTCCCATGGCCAATGACCGCTAATAAATGAGGGGCGTCCGACTCACCTGCCTGCAAAAAATCAGAAGCTTGGACGTACCTGATCCTTAGCACATCAGGTCTCGGCGATGAGGAAAGTGCAGAAGACCCATTCCACTCGGTAGGAGCCCCACATGCTGAACCTACATCACTTTTTTTGTGAGAGAACTGGCTATCCATGACTCCGCACCTTATACCGATTGGACTTACTATTGCCCTGGCGGTAATGACGCCACAGGCTCCTCTTCCACGGCACGTTTTCTTTTTTGATATTGGACGAGATTGGCTTTAAGGTCAAGCATGGCTATCAGATAATAGAGGCCTTTAAAGAGGAATAAGGGTAGTTGTACGGGTGTTGTGCCAAACACATCTCCTGCTAGCATCGAGGATATGGCCTCATGAATCCGAAAAAAATTTCTGGGGACCATGGCGAGATTCCGAAAGGCCGGCTGTGTAATCCGATAGATAAACCAGGAATAGGTTTTGAGCCCATGTTTCACAGCTGTTTCAAAATCCCTAGCCTTCTGCCCAGCCTGCGCATGACCATGTAAATAGGCATCCACCACGTCAGCACCTCGAATTCCACTATGTAAAGCCAGATGGACGCCGCTGGACAAGATAGGATCCACAAATGCAAACGCATCGCCCACTAACATAAACTGCGAGCCCGTCATGACCGTAGACTGGTAAGCATAATTCCCAGTCGCCACAATAGGCATGATCGACGTGGCCTTCTTCATTCGATGAGTCATAGGCAGCGACATGTGGACCGTTTGCCAAAAAAAATCTTCGAGGTTGTTTGTGCGAGATTTCAAATACGAAGGCCAACAGACCATTCCCACACTCGTCACGCCATCAGTCAAGGGAATAATCCAAAACCATCCCTGGTCAAACCAGCAGATGGTTAAATTGCCTTCGTCCTTTCCTGAATGTCGAACGACGTCCTCGAAGTGACCGAAGACTGAAGCACTATTGTGTTGCAAATTGCGCTGTTTTGTGTTGAATTGATTAGCCAGAAATGTCTGCCGCCCCGTGGCATCCACGACATACCGAGCCTGTTGGCTGACAGCTATGCCTTGGGCATTCTTTCCATGAATGGTGGCCAGACTTGGATCAGAAAAGTCCACGGTTTTGGCCTCAAACCCTTCACGAACGTGAGCACCTTTTTTTTGGGAATTCTTTAGAAGGATTTCGTCAAACTCAGATCGACGCACTTGATAGGCATAGGGATGGTTTTTATCCATCGCTCCGGAAAAATACAACGTCACCGACTCATCATGATCAGGCGACACCAATTCCGCGCCGAATTTTTGTAACCCGATACGTTTGACTTCCTCCAAGACACCAAGCTGTTTCAAAAACGGCAAGGTGTGAGGGAGCAATGACTCACCAATGTGAAAACGAGGATGCGGGTCTTTTTCCCACACATCTACCTGCCAGCCCTTTTCTGCAAGGATCGCCGCAAGAGAGGAGCCCGCTGGCCCGCTCCCAAGAACCAACACATCACAGGTATTAGATGAAGTCGTCATAGAAACCGAAGAAAATGCACACCCGAAGAAGTAATGGGACTTATTTGTGTCTTCCTCATTCGCGTTGCCAATTGTACAGATTCTTCTGGTCATGTCCAGAACATTGGCATACGATACTGAACCTTGCCAAAAACATCCGCCCCCCTCTTTCCCCCGACACCCTCTTTTTGGTTATGATGGTCTGTCTAGCCCAATCATTTTGTCTCAAGCTTGCCAGCTATTGAGAAGAATCCATGAGGGACTTATGCCTTTAGAAGATGATTTTTGCGATATTTTGAAAAAGGCCCGCTTTGGACAAGCGCATAGTCTCAAAGCCCTGGCGGAACTCACTCATCTCGAACCTTCGGACTTGGAACATCTTGAGAAAGGCCAGCGCTTACCCACGAAACCTGAGATTCAACACATTTGTCAGGCTTTGCACTTGCGACTTCATTCGTTGGTAGCGATCACGCTTGATGGATGGGTTCCGCAACCCCAACGTGAATGGACAACTGCAGACGATCTGGTTACCACTATTAAAGGCGATATCAGCGGGTATGAGGTCAAAGGATACTTGCTCACTGATCCAGACACGAAACACACCCTGATGATTGATACGGGGTACAATGCTGAACAGATGTTGGCAACGATCAAAGAGCGAGAGCTGACGCTCATCGGGATAGGGTTAACACATGGGCATACCGACCATGCTGGCGGCTTAGATAAAATTTTAGCGGAATGGCCGGTGCCGGTTTACTTGGGCAACGGGGATTTTGATCTGCTCCCTTGGAAACCCGACCTTGCATCGTTGAAAGTTCCAACCGACCATCATATGATTGCCGTTGGGGAACTGACTGTCGAATGCTTCGCAACTCCCGGCCACACACCAGGTGGGTTTTGCTACCTCACCACACGAAAAGGTCACTCACTTTGTTTTGTGGGCGACACTCTCTTTGCCGGTTCTGTTGGCCGATCTAATCCATTTTCCTTGTACCCTCAACACCTGCAATCCGTTCGTCACACCCTGCTCCACTTACCAAAAGACACGGTCTTATTCCCTGGCCATGGGCCATCCACCACCGTGGCAGAAGAACAGACACACAATCCATTCGGCTAACACTAGATAGCTACGATGGCTTGTATTGCCCCATGACACCTTCCTCGAATAGCGACGATCAACAATCTCACAGCCCCTCTCCTCACGTTCATACGCCACCGCCACATTCATCACCTGAAGAAGCACCTGACCCAATCCCTTCTGGATCGCTCATCGCACCCACGACAAAAGAAGAGATAATCCACAATCGGATGCTCCACAACCCACATCGCATCACGTGGATTTCCAAGCCAAGGCAGGAAGAAGAAGCAATACCCCGCTATCCGATGTATCACAACGCATCTCCACCGCCAAGCACGTTTTCAGCCTGGGGTCTCCCCATTCTCCTCTTCGGTCTCACCGTGTTCACCACACTGTGGGCTGGTGCGTACCAGGTCAATACCAAACCCGTGACTGGCGCATGGGATTTTCTTATCAATCATCCCTATTCATTGCTCAATGGTTTACCCTTCGCAGCCACTCTTTTAGGCATATTAGTTACACATGAAATGGGGCATTACGTGCTCTCGCGCATCCATCGTGTACCAGCGTCGCTTCCTCTGTTCATTCCTGGACCGCCACAATTCATTGGAACCTTTGGGGCCGTCATTCGGCTGCGTTCCCCTATTATGAAACGGAAAGCCTTATTTGATATCGGCGTGGCTGGACCTATTGCAGGATTTGTTGCTGCGGTGTTGGCAACCATCATTGGACTCTCGCTCTCCGATGTCGTTTCCAAGGAACATGCCTTTGGTCTCCAATTGGGTGAACCACTCCTTCTACAAGGATTTGCCTGGCTCATATTTGGTCCGATTCCTCTTACACATGACCTGGTGCTCCATCCAATTGCTTTTGCTGCTTGGTTTGGATTTTTTGTGACTGCCATCAATTTATTGCCCTTAGGACAACTCGATGGGGGGCACGTCGCCTATGCTGTTCTTGGCCGACGGCAGCGGCAGCTGGCCTACGTCACGGTACCTATCCTGATCTACCTGGGCATCACTGGTTGGCCGGGGTGGTTTGTCTGGGTAGGAATGGCAAGCATGATGGGACTGGCTCATCCTCCGATTTCCGACCTCGAAGTCGAGTTAGGACAAGGTCTAGGACAAGGTCGGCGATGGGTCGCCTGGGGAGCCCTACTCATTTTTATCATCACGTTTGCGCCGGTTCCTTTTTCAATTGGATGAAAAAAAATCGTTTGTCATTCTACCTTACGATTGACATTGGTTTCTCCCACGTTCACCGAACAGGCTTTTTCAAGAACGTCGCACCAAAAGGACTGCTTAAAGATGCCTTTGCAGAATTCTAAGATTCGCACGTACATTCACGAGCAACGCGGAAACTTTGAAAACATGTTGGGGCAGATGGTAGAAATCCCCTCGGTCAGTTCCGACCCTGATCACACGTCAGATATGCAAAAAATGGCGGAATTAGCCGTTGACTATCTGAAAGAATTCGGCGCACGTTCAACTATCATCAAAACAAAGGGGCATCCCAGTGTCGTTGGTGAATGGTGGGTGGGACGGCCGGCAATATCCGTCAGTAACCATCTACAATCACTTGGATGTTCAGCCCGCTCTGGAACCTGAATGGCGGCACGCGCCCTTTGCCTTTTGCAAAGACGGCGACCGCTATTGCGGCCGATGCACCACTGATGATAAGGGTCCCGCACTCACGGCCCTCTTCGCCGCTCGATTCGCGAGAGAAGCTGGGATTCCTCTCAATATTCGAGTGCTATGGGAATTGGAAGAAGAAATTGGAAGCCCTAATTTCTCGGAAGTGTTGCTCAATCGCAAAACCGTGCCCGCTTCCAATTCAGTGTTGGTCTCCGATACGATCTGGGTCGCGAAAAACCGGCCAGCCTTGCCTTGTGGACTGCACGGCCTGTTAACAGCTCGTTGCGTCATTCGTACTGGAGAAACTGATGTTCATTCTGGCCTCGTTGAAGGAGGCGTACGCAATCCCATGGCGGAATTGTGTGATGCCGCCACCTCATGCCTGGATGCCAAAACCGGACGCGTGAAAATCCCAGGTTTCTATGATGATGTCGTGTCTCCCACTCGCACGGAAATGAAAGACTTCTTGGCCTCTGGCTTTCAAGTGCGGAAGTTTAAGGAAGCCTATCAACTGCGCTCGTTGCGAACCTCAGACTCCAAGGAATTGTTCAAACGCATTTTGGCCTGGCCCACGTTTGAGGTGCATGGTTTAACTGGTGGCGTTTATCCCTTTTGCATACGTAAAGCATTAAGCTATACTCTCCTTACTAAGAAAGGAGAGCGTCATGAAATTCACGGTTCAACAATTCTTTCAACTCTTTTCAACGGATGAAATATGCTTAGTCCATCTGATGAAGACACGATTTAGTGAAACATTGGATTGCCCAAAATGTCAGAAACATGGACGATTTACGAAGCTGAAGAATATGCCTGCTTTTGCCTGTTCGTGGTGTGGTCATCATATCCACCCGATGGTCGGGACACCGTTTCAAGCGTCACACACTCCGTTACAAAAATGGTTTTATGCTATGTATCTGTTCACCACCTCCCGCCATGGTGTTCCTGCTAAAGAACTGCAACGGCAATTGGGTGTCACATATAAAACGGCCTGGCGCATGGGCCACGAAATCCGGAAATACATGGGCAAGGTCGATGGCAACCAGCCGCTGGCTGGCACCGTGGAAGCTGACGAAACGTATATTGGCGGCAAACGACCTGGAAAGCGTGGCCGTGGCGCCGCTGGTAAAACGGTGGTCTTTGGGATGCTGGAACGTGATGACTCATGTGGTTCCTAACGTGAAACGGAAGACCTTACATCCACACCTGGAAGCCAATGTCGAGAAAGGCTCGACCATTCAGACCGATGAACTCCCTTCATACCGAACCATCGACCAAAAAGGGTATGAGCATGAAACTGTCAATCATGGGAACGGCCAATATGCTCATAATGGTATTCACGTTAACGGCATTGAAGGATTTTGGAGCCAAATTAAACGGTCTATCAAAGGAACGCATGTTCATGTCTCTGGAAAGCACACTCCTAAATATCTTGGTGAATTTGAATTTCGCTACAACATGAGAAAGACGCCTACCTTGATGTGGCCCCGCCTCTTGGCTTCTTTTTAGCCGTGGAAGTTTTGATTGGGGTGGGCTTTGCCATAGCCCCAAACAACGCATCGAATTGTTTCTTGTCGCCCTTTGAGTCATGCTCATTGGCAAACTGCTCCAGTTTATCCTTCCCCTGTTTATCCTTTTTCCTGGCTTCTTCTAAACTGAGATATTTACCGCGTGACATAATCCGCGTGACATAATCAACCATCCTTATCCGTTCAAGTGAAGTCTCAATATCTCTCGTGCCCTTATAAAAAGTCACGTTCAAATTCCATCTTCAGTTCCCCTTCGAGGGTCACCCACACCAAAAATTCCTTCATCGGAACGGTCTTCCCATCCCAATTAACCCCAATTCTTAAACGATAAGTTTTTCCACGATGAGGGACCGTAAGGCCTTCTCCTGAGCTTGAGCCTGCCTCAATAAGAATAGAATTTGATCCTTCTTGGCGTGAAACAATATACACTGATTTCCTCGGGCAACTATCAGACAATTCAAATTTTGGCGAGGTGCCATCGGAAGGATGAAACCCATAATAGGCTATTGATAGCATCGGGTAATCTGTCGGGTTTTTAGCGCCCTCAATAACTTGAACCCCCTTCAATTCAACCGTCACCCAACATTCTGGCGTTTCTGGACCTTTAATGATATCAACCCAATAAACTGTTTTATGCCCACTGAATTTACCTGATTTCTCATCAAAGACTTCAACTCTTTTATGGAATTCTTGTTTGAACTCTACAATTGGCGCTTGTGATGCCCAGCCAAGAGCTTGAGCATGAACTTCTGGTTGTTCATCAGAAACATTTTGGCTGACCATCTCCTCACTAATAAGTTCCTCAGCCTTTTCCTTTTTCGGTCTTTGACCCCACCATATCAGCCACAGTCCACCAACAATAAGTAGTATGCGAAACCACCCTGGAGGCTCAAAAATAAAATCCCAAACCCCCTGAAGGTGTTTTCCGTAGGTCGGAAGATCGTTAATCGCAAAATCTATATCCCCTAACAATCGAAGGGCCTCCTTGATCCGGTCAAGCAAAGCCCAGACAAACAACGCAATCCCACCAAGAGACCATTTATTCCAAAGACGCTTAATCCATTCAGAAACATTTCCCATTCCGCCATCCTAGCACATCCCCTCATACGTATTCCAAGGGGATAATCGCCTAACTGGTGGTCACACGGGTCCTGGTGTCAAAACCATCGTTCCCACTTGGGGAGAACTCAAAGTCAGCATACGGTTAGTGCCTAACCAGAATCCCCGAAGAATATTCCGTCTCTTAAAAAAGCACCTCCAAGAGCGCAACCCGGATATCGAAGTGATCAATGATGGGGCCCTGGAACCCTTTCACGGCGTTTCAGAAGGGCCCTACGCCGAAGCACTACAAGATGCTATCGAACAGGGTTTTGGGCGTCGCCCGGTGTTCGTCAGAGAAGGGGGATCAATCGGAGCCGTGGCTACGTTACAACGAGCCTGGAACGTTCCTATTTTATTTATGGGATTGAGTCTGCCAGAACATGGCCACCATGCCCCGAATGAATACTTCGATTGGGGACAAGCCTCAGGCAGCATACATGCCTTCGTGGAATACTTCCGCACCCTAAGTAAAATGTAAACGACTAATCCAACAAAAAATTTCAATTTCCTTTTTCATCCTATTCACGAAAAACTAACCTAGAAATTCTTCTGTTTGGATGACAGGAGACAAACTCTTTCATGCATTCACGCCCGTTGGTAGTTCTATGCATATTTTGTTCGGGGGAAAACCTGAAAATTGATCCCCTACCAAATAGACAACATGTTATTTAATTTGCACAAGAAACTTTATGACCATTTCTAAAGCTTTCGTTCCCTAAGCTTGGAAGCATTACCTTCACAAAACTTAGAACTTGCTTACAAACCGCAATTGAGCGTCCCTACAATTTTTCTACTTACTCTTCACCGCTATCCAGGCTAGACTCCAAGAATCAAACGAACCGGGTTCGTGCGCTCCCCAATGCCAAACGAAATCTCTTGCTTGACTTCTTCTGGATTCACATACGTACCAAATATCCTATCCCAAAATGTAAAAAGGGAGCCAAAATTTGCCATGTAATGCCGAGGATCGTCGCTATGATGAATATGATGGTATCGCGGCGTCACAAAGACCCATTCCAACCAATTCGATCTCCATACGACATTCATGTGCATCCAATTGTTTCTCATCATATGCTCAAAACCAATGGCAAAAAATATTAAGGATGGAGCTGAGTGCAAAATCGGGAGGGCCACAACATACGTCAGATTAAAAAGAATGATGTGAGGAATAGTGGTGCGAATACCAGCTAGCCAATACATATACCGTGGTGAGTGATGCCACTTATGTACCCGCCAAACAGGGCCGGTGTGCATGATTCGATGTACCCAGTAGAGGCCAAAGTCTTCCACGACGTAAAAGAGAATGAGTTTGACGAAAAGAGGCAGAGCAAGTATTTTCGCAGGGGCATAATTTGGGATAGGAATCCTATCAGTGATATTTACAGCTAATAGAAAAGAAATAGTGAACATTCCTAATGCGACAAGATCTTTCACAAACACCGATCGATACTGGAGGGGCCGAGCGGGACGAATGATCTCGATAGCAAAAAAGAGCATTCCTGGAATCCAAAAGGCCAGGTAGGGGAAAAGGGCATCATTCATTCCGTGCAATCTCCGCTCTCCAACCGTTGTCGCCCTTGGCACCCAACTCGTTTCCCTTCATATCCTTCTCCAGTCGTTGGGAATCAACCATTTGGCCTTCAGCAATTTTCAGAACGCGATCGGCCAAATGGAAATACCGGCCATCATGTGTCACGACGACCACTACTTTCCCTTTGGGCCTAAGGTTGAGCAAAAGAGTGGCGCAACATCGCCCGTTCTTAATCGTCGCAACTCCTATTCAATGGGATGAAATTCGTGGGAATATGGGTGCAGAAGAGCAATGTGTGAGCGGCTTGGCGGATCAGCTCTCGCGGTTCTTTGGTTTTATGAAAGACAGAATCATCCATACATGAAGATCGGGTGGGGATCTCGCTCCTTAAAGAAATGGTGCGCCAGCCAAACATTGAACCACTCGGACTTGGTACACCCCCTTAAACAAGATGGGTGCAATGAGATACTTCCCACACTTGTCCACCAGTAGGGGTCCGGTAGGCCGTACGCTCAAACACACCTTCATCCAGAAAGACCAACTTGGCTGTTTCTTGCGTGACAAGCATCTGTTGGAGTTGTTGAAGATATTTTCCCCGCTTGCTCGGGTCCCATTCAGGGTACCACAGAGTTATTTTTGCGTCACGTTCACCTGAGCATACCAGAGGGCATTGATATCGATCCCGAAGTGCTGAACACGTTCTTTGAGCGTGGCATCATGATGATGTGCGATTTACTAACGCACGAAGGCAGGATAGAATTTCCACTTCCGGGAGACGTGGCGCCGTGGAGCCAGGACGCCTCAACCGAACCACCGGAAACTATTTTGAATGACTCTAAAGATGAAAAAAGGAATATTCCGTCTCACTTTTCATTTTCCCCGTAACAAAATTTTCAGTGGAATTCCTTGAAAGCCGTATTCAGCACGAAGTGAATTTTATACCGAAGATACGCCGCAGGAATCTTCTCTGCACCTTTGACAAATAAGGCAAACGTTGGCGGCTTGGTGGCCACCTGCGTAATAAACATCGATTTTTTAGGATTTCCACGCCGCAGGGAAATAGGATTTTTTTCGAGGAGGAGCTGCAAAAATAGATTCAGCTTGCGTGTCTGAATACGTTTCGCGAAAAATGCTACCACCTGATCGATTTTTGAGAACAAGCGAGGAAGAGTCTCGGATTGTACCGCCGCTCCGAACAACACAGGCACATGAGCAAAAAACGGAAACCTCCGTGAGAGCGCCAAATTGTAGGCAGGGTGCGCTTCAGGGTCATCTTCACGCACATCCCATTTATTTACAAGGATGACACAACCTCGTCCTTGTTTATTAATCAATCCGGCAATTTTGGTGTCTTGCTCAGTCACGCCTTCGATCCCATCCAACACCAACACCGCGACGTCTGATCGACCCAACGCGCGCATGGCGCGCAGTACGCTGTAGCCTTCGATTCCACGATCAATGCGCCCTCGCCTTCGAATCCCCGCCGTATCGGTAAAGATATAACTTTGGCCTTGTCGGGTGAGAAGCGAATCAATGGGATCCCGAGTGGTCCCGGGAATGTCACTCACAATGAGCCGTTGTTCTCCCAAAATGGCATTGACCAAAGTAGACTTGCCGACATTCGGTCTACCCACCACAGCAATACGGGAAATCTCATGTTCAGCAGACTCATCAGGAGCGAGAGGGAGATAGGGCAGCAGCGCTTCGAGTAATTCATCAACCCCCATGCCACCTTCAGCAGATATTGGAAAGATGTCTTTCACACCTAATTGATAAAAATCCGCAAGAAGGGGTTCGGACTTTGGCGTATCAATTTTATTAATGGCCAGAAAAACCGGTTTGGTGATGGGACGCAAGAGATCTGCAAGTTCCCTATCCAAGGGAGACAAGCCGACACGCCCATCCATCACGGCAATGACTAAATCGGCTTCGGCCATAGCCGTTTTTGTTTGATCTTTTATCTGCGATACGATCACATCTTCGGCATTGAGATCTAACCCTCCGGTATCAACCAGCGTAAACATGTGGTTTTGGTATTCGCACTCGGTCATGTTGCGATCTCGTGTAACACCCGACACATCATCCACAATGGCTGTGCGATGTCCCACAATCCTATTAAACAGGGTGGACTTGCCAACATTCGGTCGCCCCACAATCACGACGACAGGTTTATGTGGTAGCAGGTCTTTACTCTCCTCGGCTTCAGGAAGACCGAAAGGACGCGACTCGGTTTTTGGCTTACTACCTTTTCGTGACCGCTTTTGACGTGATGAAGTCTGAGATGCTCGAACCATAGACAAACTCTATCCCTTATTTGCGTAAGTGGGTAACAGACGCCGGATTATCCTAAAAGCGGAAAAAGCTGTGCAAGCAATTGATGTGCACAGGGAATTGAAAAATTGCGTGGTCACATTGTGGGTGATGAGTCAATTTTTCAATGTCCTAGGTGCGTCAAGGGATTGTGCAGACTTTCGTGATCCAACTGCTGTTTTTAGGATTATGCGATCCAACATTTCAACACTGTAACAAATTTCTAAAATATCTGACTAGGAGTCTGTTCATGATTTTTGAGCAGGAGGAATTCCATCCATCAAGAAGAGGGGAGATTTCCAAAGACGGCTGCTTGAGATAACAGCCGCCTTTTTGAATGTCTTGGAAAAAGAGCGTCAGAAGAGAGATGGGAGCGACACAATTATAAATTCCATTAGTAATTAGGATTTACCTGCTTTTATTGATGGCGTATCTTCTGATGAAAACCAATCCAGGCAGCAAAACCATTCAGTACTTTGGCTTTCATATGTTGAGTGATAATTCCCTTTGCCATCTTTGGTCATTTCATATTGCGATTCATAGTGATAGATGCCTGGAGCATGTGTTTCCACTCGTTTTTGCGCGACAACGTTACTACCGTTCCACTTCGTAACACTCGATGATTCTGCAAAGGCAGTCTGGGCACCCAGAAATAAGAAACAACTGATGATAGCTGCCGCTTTGATTCTTCGTAAAGAAAGAAACACGATCGTAGAATTACTTGATGCTGTCATAGAGAACCTCCCCCTGTAGATAAAAGTTTCCATCTGAACATCGTGTACGCCACTAGCCATACATATGCCTTGAACTCATGGTGGTACACACGATACTTGGGGAATTTCGCACAATCGATCCCCCATATGAAGGAGTAATATGAGAGGGAGATTTGACTGATTAAAGAAAGTTGGTATGTGTTTTTACACTGTTATGAACATCAGGGGATAGAGGCAGGAAGCGAGCAGACGAGCAAGGACAGGACAGAACCGTTTTTACCAGTAGCGTTTAAAACTCCAATGGTTTGAACTTCAAACAACCTACCAAAATTGGGAATGTTGGAAAAAGCCGCCAGCGGCGTTCTCGCCCTTTTGTCGTGCTCACGTACTGAGAGTACGCTCCGCGCGCCAAAAAGGCTGCGGCCTTGCTGGACGGACTTTTTTGACCATCCCCTTGGCTCTTGCCGTCGATGGCATCTCAGGCATGTATGGGCTTCTGGAAGTGTGAATATTCAACAGGCCCAAATTTTACGATTGCAATGGATTAGTGTACAGGCAGAGGAGACAAGCGTTTGATTTTGTAGGTGCCGCCCCACTCACGCGGAGGAATATTTTTTTGGGAGCCGACCCGAAGGTACCACCAGACCCCGTCAGCGGTTTTTCCGTCTTCTGACAACAGCACTTCAAAGCCGCCTTCCCGGTCATTTCCTTTTTGATGCCATGTTCCTGACCAGAGGCGATCAACCACTTGTTCAGTTTGCAAACGGCCTTCTTGCCAGTTGTACGGACCATTGCCTTTGGCGTCTAACGTCGCTTGATAGGCTTTGTCTTCTTCTTGAATCTCCCACTCCCCGGTGAGGTCTATTTCGACGGCACCGGCTCCAGCAACGACAAGCGTCGCTTCTCGCTTTGCAGACAATGGCATGATGGGTTCCCGCATGGATTCATGCCAATTCACAAGCATCCAGATCCCGTCACGACGATTCAAGACTCCGGTATCTCGCAACGCCCATGTTTTTATGATGGGCCCATCAGCCGTTTGCACTTCGCGGTTGTAATCGATTTCCATGGCGAACCAGGCGACATCCTCCTGTTGCCACACCTTCAGGTTGAGAATATCAATGGTTAATCCGCTGAGCATAGAAAACTCTTCTTCAAAGGCTTGCTTGACGTCTTTCCATCCGATGTATTTACGACCACCAATGGTGTAGCCCACAGTATCCTCATCAGACCCCATATGCGTTTCGAGCGTCTGTAAATCCATTTCGGCATTTGCCTTGACAATCATTCGAATGACAGTCTCCGGGTCATCGAGATTCTCTGGTGTGTTCGCTCTGGCTTCCCACCCTCCATTGAGAAACATGATGATACTCAGGGAAAATATCCATCCTGCAGGCTTCAAACCTTTTCCCCATAACTTCTCAATCCGCATGAAGTTGGCTATCGCTGTTATGAAGAACATGGTCTATTCCTTTCTGAGTTGTCTATTTTTAGGGAATGAGATGAATCTGAAATAAAGGGAAAAGAGGGAAGGATACATCTCCAGCCCGTAGTTATTTGAGCACCATCTCTATTAGGTATGAAGATGTTTCATCGCGGCAGCACAGAGAATAATGAACACGCCCACCCATAGTGCCACACGCTGGAATGGCACAGGCTCAATGGCCATTTCTTCCAATTCTTCTTGATCCTCGTCTCCAGTCGGCTCATTTTGAAAAATAACGGTATAGAGAAAAATAGTGAGAATCACAAGCACTAAAAACAGTTTTATGAAAAAGATAATCAGATACTTGGCGTGATGTGCCACACTTTCGCCAGTCGCCAAGATCATCGCTTCACTGACGTAGTGTAAATTCAGGCCACCGGTAAAAAGGATGACCACAAACAAGACCCCGACAACGCGCTTATATTGTCGATAGAATGCTTCGGATATTGGCTTGATAAACTCTTTAGGGACAACAGTTTTCAGACACGGCGTCACCGCCATGACCAGAAAAGCCAGACCGCCAATCCATATGACAGCAGAGAGGAGATGTAACCAATGTACTAAAATGGGTATGAGTTGACTGAGGTCGGTGAGGACCACAAGGAGGGATTCCATTAGAACTTAAAAACCGGTTTTTCGTTGCCAAACCGTCGCTTGCGAAGTTCTTCCATTAATTCAATGGTGACGACCGGTATGTTCTGTTCAACGGCATGCCGTTCCACACCTTTTTTCACCATGGCTCGTAGAAAATACGGGATACGATTGAGTCGTTCTGCTGACGCCTCATCCCATTCAATTGATGAGGCCTCTGGCACATTGAACGCCACCTGAATCTTTTCTCCACCTTTGGGCGTATAGAGGCACCATTCGTCTTCATCCATCCAATCCCCATGATCCACGTAAGGACGTGCTCGACACCCCCCGCAAATTTCGCTGTATTCACACTCGCCGCATTTACCTTTCAACTGCGGATACCGAAAGGAATTGAAAATCTCTGAATTCTCCCACAAGTCCACAAAGCTGGTATCCCGAATATTTCCTGCAGATAACGGCATATACGGACAGGGTGTCAGGTCGCCGTTAGGAGTCACTCGTGCATAATTGGTCCCCGCAAGGCAACCACCACCCATATAACCTTGGGCTTTTGTGATTGGAGAATTCGGATCTTTTTCATAGGCGAGACGCTTGAAATGTGGCGCACATCGAGCTCGCACTAACATATCTTGGTATTTATCCTGACATTCGAGCAAGTAGCCCAGGACCTCTTCGTATTGTTCTGGTGTAATATCGGTAAGCTCTTCACCGCGGCCCGTGCAGACCATGAAAAAGACATTCAACACTTTGGCCCCAAGATCATGCGCCCAATCAATCACGGCAGGCAATTCTTGATAATTCATGGGTTGGGCACTGAAATGAATTTGAAACTGTAATCCATTGCGCTTACAGGCTTCGATACCAGCGAGTGCGCCCTCCCAGGCTTTTGCCAATCCACGAAATGCATTGTGTTTTGCTGGATCGAGGGAATCGATGCTAATGCCGACCCCCATGACTCCGATGTCGACCAGCTCTTTGGCCATGTCATCGTCAATCAACATGCCATTTGTACCCAAGACCACCATAAACTGATTCTTCACTGCATGACGGGCAATGTCTAAGATATCCGGGCGAACTAACGGTTCACCACCTGTAATGACAAGCAGACTCCCACGATTTACTTCAGCAATCTGATCGATCAAACGACAACATTCTTCGGTGGTGAGTTCATCATCCCCACCACCCTGCTTGGTCGTCGCATCCAGATAACAATGATCACATTTTAGATTACAGCGTTTAGTAAGATTCAGGGCAACCAAATAGGGCTTAAAATCATCTACAGTTCGACCATCACCAGGGCCTTCCGTACCCGAACGCAACGATTCAAACTTCGTGACAGCACTCGAACCCAACGAGGACAAACTATTGAAAAAAGAATTGAGAACCGGAAGAGACTTACCCATTTTGCCCCGCTCCGGATTGAGATTTTGAGGAAGCCCCAGGACCAGTTAATTGAGCAATAAGATCTTTGACGTTTCCGGTTTTCATGACTTCTTCCATGGTTTCTTTGGCAGCCTCAATACCTTGGTTTGCCACATCAAGGGAAATAGTCGTTGTCCCAATTTTTACGGCATGCTTGATGATTAACGCTTTTGTACAATCTCGCATGAAACCCGCAGGAGCGCGTTCAAGACGTGTAATAGCGTCAGGCTCCCAAGTATAGGGATCAAGATCTTTGATCTCAGGAGCTGCATCATGCTTGGAGTCAGAACCCGAAACATCCTCAGCCGTTTTATTAGCAAAGATTGGGGTATAGTCTTCATCGGCGGCCTCTTGAATCATCGGAGCCGCATATTCCAACGTAATGGTGGTCATGCCTAATTTCCTGGACGTCTTTTCAATTTTCGCTTTTGCTCGACGCCTCTGAAAACCAGCAGGGACAGCACGAATAGCTTCTCGTGCATCTTTCGTCCATTGCATGGGAATATCGTCGTATGCCACCTCTGTTTCTAGGCCACCTTCCGCCTTAGCCGCCGCATCAAAAATGGATTTATCCACTTGTTTAAATTGTGCGCCGTCTAAGCCACAAACTGGACATAAAACCGGGTGAGATCCTTTTCCAATATAACCACACCCACCACAAACATAATAATCTCGTGACATTCGATCCAAATAGTTTTGATTCCCAGGACTCAAAGGGGTCCCTGTTGCTGGCTTCTCTTCAACCACATGAGACATCATGTTACTCATTTTTGATCCCATGATATCTTGAGCCACCTGATCATCAGCTTGCATGGCATTACGATCCACACCTGCAGCATCCAAGGTTCCACCAAGCGTTTTCATGGCATCCATGGCACCCTTCGGAAGAATATCTCCCACGGCCTCATCGATAATAGTATTACTAATGATGGTATGACCTTTTTCAATGGCATAGCGATGAATGGCCGTCTTCGCGACACCACGCGCAAAAATCGGAATTTTCTCCATTCGTCGTAAGGCCTCTTCCGTCCAAGCAATCGTGTATTCCGCTTGGACATCAATGGGCGGCACAAATTTTCGATTGGAGATCAAGATGTTGCATGAAGCAGCCCGCAAGAGATTTTCGGTGTTGCTACCGATGTCCATATCCTCATCACTATGTACACCAATTCTCCCGACGATGAGGAGCCACGGCTGCTCTTTGCGAACATATTGAATGACCTTCTCAAACGCCTTGCCGTCCAGGAGGGTGGTCTTGATATCAGCCCCTTCATCCTGAGCCACATCACGGGACACATCAAGATGCGATTGGTAGATTTTCGCTAACCCACTATCAATCACTTCTTCATGCAGTTTTTCTTGTTCTTTAAACCGAAAAACCTTCCCCGCTTCTTCATTCAAGACACCGGAAATGCTATGGAAGGCGGCATAGTGGAAATAGGGATCAAATGCAGAAATGGCTTCGACAGGCTTGTTAAACGCTTTACCCAAAGCCAAGGCTGTTTTTAGACCGCCAAAAGAATGAGGACTGCCATCCACCGCGACGACAATTTTCCCACCCTCTGAGGGCTTGGTCTCTTTGACAATAAACATATCGGAAGTCCGTACTCGACGAAGAACTCGTTCAGTGTTACTTCCAATAACGGAGTCTTTAACCGCCCCAACACCCAAAGCCCCCATAATTGTCAGATCATAACCATTGTTTGTAATATCTTCGGCGAGCACTTTCCAATTGCGGCCTTCCAGCGAACGCCGCTCAAGCGGGATATTGGCTTCGGCACATTTTTCACCGACAAAATCCAAATACGAATCGGTTATGATTTGAAGACCTCGAGTAATAAGAGAATCATGGATTTGCCGTTGCCGATCTAACTCCTTTTCATCATGATATTCCTCTGGAAGCCCGGCTTCCATTTGCTTGAATCGTTTATCATGCATCTTCGCGGCATACACATGACTGCCCACGATTTTTGATCCAAACACCTTGGCAAATTGGACTCCCAGCTCAACGGCCATATTTGAATGGTCAGAATTATCGACCGGGACATATATCGTTTTATACATTCACAAGCCTCCTTATCGAAATTCCCCAGAAAAAAGCGACAATACATCGCACGCCTTTACGATAGGGAATTCCGCCTACATACCCAGTATTTCTCCATAAAACAACAGCGGATCTTACCACCCTGAATTTCCGTTACGCAAGCCAGACTTACCATATGAAACCCTGAAATGCTATTGAGTAAATCATCGATTTTTCAACTAGTTTTGACGCAAAAAAATTAGGAATCGCGCGACAATCATGCATGAAATACCTAAGTATATAAATCTATATTTTTTCTGGAGTTTTTACGCAAGCTCGCAGCTTATAGGAGAAAGATGAAGACCCATTGTACTCAGCATTAAATGTTCAGATTAGGAACAATCTCTATTTCTTCAATATCAATAAAAACGTCGATCGTACTATTCCAAGAATTTCACCTATCATGTTCAAGTTTTTTCGCGTGTGTCCGAGAAACCTAAGAACAGCATTCCCTTTGATTCTATTGCGTCTCATCGAAAAAATCAGTCAGGTGTTCTCATAATTTTGCACTAAGGCCTTACCTTGCCGTATAGTAAGGGTTTTGCTTTTGCATTATTCACTTAGGGTCCTGGTCCGAGAGGAGCAAGAGGCTCAACCTATAAGTAGGGGGATTCAATGAGAAAATCCAGTTATCTGTTCACATCGGAATCAGTCACTGAGGGACATCCAGATAAAATTGCCGATCAAATTTCTGATGGAATTTTGGATGCCATTATGGCAAAGGATAAAAACTGCCGCGTGGCCTGCGAAACGCTCATCACGACTGGGCTCGCCATGGTTGCCGGAGAGATTACAACTAAAGCCTATGTTGAAATCCCTGATATTATTCGAGAAGTCATTAAAGGCGTCGGGTATAGCGATGCCACATGGGGATTTGATCATCGAACCTGTTCAGTCCTAACTTCGATCGATGCGCAATCCGGGGATATTGCCATGGGCGTCGATACCGGTGGCGCAGGGGATCAAGGCTTGATGTTTGGCTATGCATCCAATGAAACAACAGAGCTGATGCCTATGCCCATTATTCTCGCCCACCGACTCACTCGGCGATTGGCTGAGGTACGGAAAAAAGGCATTTTGAATTGGGTCAGGCCAGACGGCAAGGCACAGGTCACCATTGAATATAAAAATGGCTTACCAGTTCGGATTGATACGATTGTGGTCTCCACACAACATAGTGACGCAGTCACCTCCAAAAAAATTGAAAAAGACATCATGGAAAAAGTCATTATTCCTGTCATGCCCAAGAAGCTGTTCAATCCTAAAAACACCACGTTCCACATCAATCCGACGGGACGCTTTGTTGTGGGTGGTCCCATGGGAGACGCGGGCTTGACTGGACGCAAAATTATTGTGGACACCTATGGTGGAGCAAGCAGTCATGGAGGGGGCGCATTTTCAGGGAAAGACCCAAGCAAGGTGGATCGATCAGCTTCATACATGGCCAGGTACATTGCCAAAAATATCATTGCCGCTCAAATAGCAGACAAATGTGAGGTGCAATTGGCCTATGCTATTGGCGTGGCAGAGCCAGTCTCAGTTCTCGTTGACACCAAAGGCACTGAAAAATTGGATGTGGAACGCATAGAAAAATTAGTGCGCAAACATTTCTCCTTATCACCTAAGGGCATTATTGACCACCTCAAATTACGACGCCCCATCTACTTACAAACAGCGGCCTATGGTCATTTTGGACGAAATGAACCTGGTTTCACCTGGGAAAAAACGGACAAAGCGGCATTATTACGACGAGAAGCTAAGATATAATTTCCCTGAAAACTGGTACAGACCACCTTAATGCTGGGAAAACAACATCGTCTTCTCTGTATCAAGATGGCGTATTGGATATATGGGAAAAACATCGACAAACCGAGGAGAACACATTGGGAACTACGACACAAGATTATAAAGTTACTGATATCAATTTAGCGACCTGGGGGCGGAAAGAACTGCAAATTGCAGAAACGGAAATGCCGGCATTGATGGCTCTCCGTGAAAAATTTCGAATCTTACAACCTCTGAAAGGCGCCAAAATTTTGGGCTGTATTCACATGACCATCCAGACAGGCGTGTTAATTGAAACGCTGCTTGAACTGGGAGCGGAAGTACGTTGGTCATCCTGCAATATCTTTTCGACGCAAGATCATGCTGCGGCGGCCATCGCAGCCAAAGGCATTCCAGTCTATGCCTGGAAGGGAGAAACGGAAGAAGAATATGAATGGTGTCTAGAGCAGACCATCTTAAAAGATGGCAAGCCCTGGGATGCCAACATGATTCTGGATGATGGTGGTGATCTGACCCTCATGCTTCATGAAAAATTTCCAGCCATGCTGGATCGCATCCATGGCGTGACGGAAGAGACAACAACCGGCGTTCATCGATTGCAGGAAATGTTGAAAAAAGGCACATTAAAAATTCCGGCCATTAATGTGAATGACTCTGTCACCAAATCTAAAAATGACAATAAATACGGCTGTCGGCACAGCTTAAATGATGCCATCAAACGTGGAACCGATCATTTGCTGTCCGGGAAAAAAGCCTTAGTTATTGGCTATGGAGATGTCGGAAAAGGATCCGCCCAATCACTTCGACAAGAAGGCATGATTGTCAAAATTTCTGAAATCGATCCGATTTGTGCCATGCAAGCCTGTATGGATGGGTTCGAAGTCGTCTCACCCTACAATGACGGGATCAATACTGGAAAAGTCGAAGATACCAATACCACCCTCCTGAGCAACACCGATTTAGTTGTCACGACCACCGGAAATTTTAACGTCTGCGATTCCGCAATGTTGCGTGCGTTAAAATGTGGCGCGGTTGTCTGCAATATCGGCCACTTCGACAATGAAATCGATACAGCCTATACCCGTAAAAATTGGGAATGGGAAGAAATTAAACCTCAAGTGCATAAAATATATAGAGATAAATCGTCTAACGATTACCTGATCCTGTTGTCCGAAGGACGACTGGTCAACTTGGGCAACGCGACAGGACACCCTTCACGGATTATGGATGGGTCATTTGCCAATCAAGTTTTGGCTCAAATTCATTTGTATGAACGGAAATATGCTGACAAAGCGGAATCAAAAACTCCGACAGTCCAAGTTCTTCCTAAGATTCTGGACGAAGAAGTGGCAGCACATATGGTCCGTGGCTTTGGGGGTGTCATAACCAAGCTGACCAAAACACAGGCTGATTACATTCACGTATCTACAGACGGTCCGTTCAAAGAGGATACCTACAAATATTGACCCTATGTGTTTGATCGCTTTCCACTCAAGGAAGGCGATCAAACGACCGACTAGATTTTTCGCATAATTCTGGTAAGCTGTTGAGAAGAAGCAGAGTTGGGGCTATTGCCATCCTCTTTACATAGAGCGTGCTAGCGTGTATCCTCATCCAGCTCTTTTTACAAGCAGGCCTCAACCTGTGAATATCTATATTAGCAACCCACTTTTCAGTAAAAGAGCCACCATTATTAAATGTTTTTTGATTCACTGATCCCCCATTAATGGATCATGCATCTTTGTAGGATGAATATCCTGCATAGGTGAGACATACATAAGGACATTGCCGCCATGTCAAGAACCATAGACCCCTCTAAAGCAGGCACACCTCAACGAGACTACGCCACAATGTTCCTGTTCGGATTAATCGTGCTAGCGACAATCATCGCACTACCAGTATATACCTTTTACTACGATTTCACGTGGGTCGATTGGACAATGTTTGTTACCCTGTACATGATTACCGGACTTGGTATTACGGTAGGCTATCATCGGTTGCTCACCCATAGGAGTTTCAAATGCCACAATTGGGTAAAAATGGCTTTTTTACTTGCCGGGGGCATGGCTTTGGAAAACTCTGCGTTACGATGGTGCGGAGATCATATCAGGCACCATGCTCGGTGTGACACAAAAGAAGATCCGTATAACGCGACGCTAGGATTTTGGCATAGCCATTGTGGGTGGATATTTTGGAAAGATCCTAACCGTGATGCCAAATACCAGACTCGCCTTTTACAAGATCCATTGATCGTGTGGCAAGACCGGTATTACCTTCCGATTGTTTTAACTGGCTTGTTCCTTCCATTTTTCGTAGGGCTCTTGTACAACGGGTTGATGGGTGGAATTGGCTGCTTTCTCTTAGCAGGTTTGGCACGCACGTTCTTTGTCTTAAACTCCACGTTCTTCATTAATTCAATCTGTCACATTTGGGGCGATCAGCCTCATGGCACATCCAATTCAAGTCGAGATAGTTGGTGGATTTCTTTACTCACATTTGGTGAGGGGTACCACAACTATCATCATATGTATCAAGGCGATTATCGCAATGGCGTCCGATGGTATAATTTCGATCCATCGAAATGGCTGATCTGGACGCTAAGCAAACTCGGCATGGCCTACGATCTTCGTCGACAAGTAGACAGCCCGACCTAACACCCGTTTCTTTATTCTCACCTGGTCTCTGTCACATCCACTTAAAGTCGCCTGCCTCGTTCATGGCTTGTCCTGCGCATGAAGCATTCGGATTTCCTCGTTATGGCCTAATTGCGAATAGATGAAGTCATATGATAAATTCGCCTGTATTCACGCGGGTTTTTAAAAAATGATTGCCACTGACATTCAAGAAAACTCAGCACGGTATTTGATGAATACCTATGCCCGCCTCTCTCTGGTTATTGAACGAGGCCAAGGGTGTCTGGTGTATGACGCCGAAGGTCGAGAATATTTGGACTGTGTGGCTGGTATTGCCGTGAATATCTTGGGGCATGCCCATCCAGATATTGTCGAAGCAATATCTCGACAAGCCCGACAACTCATCCATACATCCAATCTGTTTTATACCGAACCACAAACGCAACTGGCTGAACGCTTAGTCAGACATTCCTTTGCCGACAAGGTCTTCCTTTGCAATAGCGGCACAGAAGCCAATGAGGCTGCCATAAAGTTGGCAAGGCGCTATTCAATCAAGACCTTCGGGCCAGAACGGATCGAAATTCTGACAATGCTGGGGTCCTTCCATGGACGGACTTTGGCAAGCCTCACAGCCACTGGGCAACCCGCCTTACAAGAAGGGTTTGGCCCGCTAGTTCCAGGGTTTCGATACACCACCTTCAATGATCTAGACAAAATAGAAGCGGCTCTGACACCACAAACCGCAGCCATTATGCTCGAACCCATTCAGGCTGAAGGTGGCGTGATCGTTCCCGATGTTCATTATATGAAGAATATTCGACGGCTATGCACCGAACGAAAAATTCTACTGATTTTTGACGAAGTCCAAACGGGCATGGGACGAACTGGAACTCTCTTTGCCTATGAGCAATTTGGCATTCAACCAGATATCATGACTCTGGCCAAAGGCCTCGGAGGCGGAATCCCGATTGGAGCTTGCCTAGCCACAGACACCGTAGCAGCGGCTTTTGAGCCCGGCACCCATGCCTCCACGTTTGGCGGCAATCCTCTGGCTTGTGCTGCAGCATTGAAAGTGTTGGACCTGCTTATCGAAGGCGGAAAACTGGAACAAGGTCGCGCTGCTGGTGAGTATTTAGCAAAATGTTTAGCCACACTCTCTCAACAATTTTCGTGTATTCAGGAAACTCGGGGCATGGGTCTCTTGCAAGGCCTGGATTTATCTATCGACGGAAAACCCATTGTCATGGAATGCCTTGAGCGACGCGTGCTTATTAATTGCACAATGGGGCGCGTCCTCCGATTCATGCCTCCTTTCATTATCAGCAACGCCCAAATTGATCGGTTATTGTCCGTCCTTTCTGAGATCTTTTCCAAACGGAAATAAGTCATGCCCTCAACTCGTCTATCTCAACGAAGCTCTCGCTCCACGTCTGCCTCACGAAGCAAGGCCCAACAGCTCCCTAAAGACCTCTTGTCGATCGCGGATATTCCCAGGAAAAAAATTGACGACTTGATCGCGCTGGCGAAGAAATTAAAGGCCGCTCATGGCAAAAGCCGGCCCTCTTTCCCTCTAAAAGGCAAAACCCTGGGATTGATTTTCGAAAAACCCTCGACCCGTACTCGCGTGTCTTTTGAAGCCGGGATGAACCAATTGGGAGGCCAAGCCTTATTTTTAGACGCAGAAAAAATACAACTGAGCCGTGGGGAAAGTTTAGCTGATACCGCTCACGTACTGTCTCGTTACGTAGATGGGTTAGTCGTCAGAACATTTGACCAATCTGCGTTGGAAGAATGGGCTCAGCATACTTCGATTCCGGTGATTAATGGTCTGACCGATCACTGTCATCCCTGCCAGGCACTCGCTGACATTCTGACCATTGTAGAAAAAAAAGGTCGCGTCAAAGGATTAAAACTAGCCTACATTGGAGATGGGAACAATATCACTCACTCGCTTCTTGAAATAGGAGCCAAGGTAGGCATGCATGTATCTGTAGGATGTCCACCGGGGTATGAGCCTGATAGGAATATTGTGAAGCAGGCTAGAGCCGAGGGTGCTCAAACTGGGGCCAGAATTGAAATCACACATGATCCAATGGTAGCTGCCAAAAACGCTGATGCAGTGTACACCGATGTGTGGATCAGCATGGGACAAGAAGATGAACATCAGGCACGCATGGCTGCGTTTGCACGCTATCAAGTGAATAGCCGGTTAATGAAACAGGCAAAGCCCCGGGCCATAGTTCTTCATTGCCTCCCTGCCCATCGAGGGGAAGAAATTACCGCCGAGATTCTAGATGGACCCC
Source organism: Nitrospirota bacterium (assembly GCA_003233615.1). Classification (GTDB taxonomy): domain Bacteria; phylum Nitrospirota; class Nitrospiria; order Nitrospirales; family UBA8639; genus Nitrospira_E. The sequence goes on along the minus strand of QIMB01000219.1, from coordinate 8,386 downwards.
AATCCGTCGTGTTAGACCAAGCTGAGAATCGCCTGCACATACAAAAAGCCATCTTGCTTCAATGGCTCGGAAAGTAGGAGTCATGAAACACAGTCCAGCGTCACGTCGTTCCACTCCTAAATCTCAGACGACACGATCAACAAGACCAAAAGTTGTGTTGGCGTATTCGGGAGGCCTGGATACATCAATAATTTTGCATTGGCTCAAAGTGGAAAAAGGATGCGACGTCATCGCCTTCTGTGCAGATTTGGGACAAGGTGAAGACCTCACGTCCATTCGAAAAAAAGCACTTCGGGTTGGCGCCGTCAAAGTCTATGTGGAAGACCTCAGAGAAGAATTTGTGTCAAATTACGTCTTCCCTATGCTTCGTGGGAATGCGATCTACGAAAGCTCCTATCTTCTAGGGACAGCAATTGCCAGACCCCTCATCGCCAAGCGACAAGTCGAACTCGCGAAAAAGGAAAAGGCCCATTTCTTGAGCCACGGTGCCACAGGGAAAGGGAATGATCAAGTTCGCTTCGAACTCACGTTCGCCGCACTGGCACCGAACCTTCAAATCATTGCTCCCTGGCGGGAATGGGCCATGGCTTCTAGGCAAGACCTCATTGACTATGCTCAACAACACCGCATTCCCATTACCGTTACCAAAGCAAAGCCGTACAGCATGGACGCCAATTTGCTCCATATTAGCTATGAAGGGGGAGTGCTGGAAGACCCGTGGGTGGCTCCACCGAAAGAGATGTTCCAAATGACCACGGCCCCTCAAGATGCACCCTCCACTCCGCACACGCTCACACTTCAATTCAAAAAAGGTGATCCCATCGCCATTAATGAGAAACCGCTGAGCCCCGCAACCTTACTACAGAGACTCAATCAACTTGGAGGAAAGCACGGGATTGGGCGCGTGGATTTGGTGGAGAATCGGTTTGTGGGACTCAAATCTCGTGGTGTGTATGAAACACCTGGTGGGACAATTCTTCATATTGCGCGACGTGCATTGGAATCACTAACTCTTGATCGAGAAGTCGTCCACCTCCAAGATAGTCTCATGGCCCGATATGCAGAAATCATCTATAATGGTTTTTGGTTCTCTCCGGAACGCAACATGTTGCAGGCGGCCTTTGACCAAGCTCAACAAGACGTCACCGGAACCGTTCGTCTCCAACTCTACAAGGGCAACTGCACCGTGACCGGTCGAAAATCTGATCGGTCACTCTATCAAGAACATCTGGCGACCTTTGAAGAAGGCTCGGGGTACGACCAACAGGATGCAGGCGGATTTATTCGACTCAATGCCTTACGATTGTCCACTCGAATGTCGGTACAAAAAATTAAGTCATAAATTTCCCCTCAGTATCACTCGCAAACATCTCCCTCCGATGAAGACGTCTCAACCACAATCATCAGGCAAAGCGCGACCTCGTTCTCAAGGCAAGAGCACCAAAGCTTCAGCTACGTCAAAGCTCTGGGGGGGGCGATTTCAAGGCAAGACAGACAGATTAGTCGAATCCTTCACAGCTTCCATTGGATTTGATTGTCGTCTCTACGAATACGACATCGAAGGCAGTGTCGCCCATTGCAAAACCTTGCTGCGGGCAAAAGTACTATCCGCCCGTGAAAGTCAGACAATTATCAAAGGGCTTCACCATATTCGAGAAGACATTCAAGCCGGTCGCCATCAATGGAAGATCGAAGACGAAGATGTACACATGAGCATCGAACGACGGCTCACGCAGCTCATAGGACCCATTGGAGGGAAGCTACATACGGGGCGAAGCCGAAATGACCAAATTACGCTTGACCTTCGACTCTACCTCCGCGATGCCATCCAACATATGCAACAGGACCTGAGTCGACTCCAACAGTCGCTCGTCACTCTTGCTGAGCGATACAAAGATGTGATGATGCCGGGCTACACGCATTTGCAACGTGCCCAGCCAGTGTTGTTTGCTCATCACGCACTGGCTTACGTCGAAATGGTAGAGCGGGACAAAGGGCGGCTCCATGACGCTTTGGTCAGAATCAATGTTATGCCACTTGGCTCTGGAGCCCTTGCCGGCACCAATTATCCCATTGATCGCAAATATACAGCCGCCTTATTGAAGTTTCCCCAAATCACCCAGAATAGTTTGGATGCAGTGTCTGACAGAGATTATGTGGTAGAAGTCCTGAGTGGATGTGCTATTCTCATGATGCACCTTTCCCGTCTGAGTGAAGAGCTCATCTTGTGGTCTTCACAGGAATTTCACTTCATTGATCTGCCCGATGGGTTTTGCACCGGCAGCAGCATGATGCCTCAGAAAAAAAACCCGGACATTCCAGAGCTCATTCGAGGGAAAACGGGGCGAGTATACGGACATTTATTTAGCCTCTTAACGACGATCAAAGGCTTACCTCTTAGCTATAACCGTGACCTTCAAGAAGACAAAGAACCGCTGTTTGACACCATCGATACGGTTACAACCTCTGTCAAGATTTACGCTGAACTCCTGGCTCAACTTACTGTACGGCCAGAACCGATGAACAAGGCTGTCTCCGAAGGCTTTCTTTTGGCGACAGAATTAGCAGACTACCTCGTTCAACGAGGCGTCCCTTTTCGAGAATCACATCACATTGTCGGAAATTTGGTTGGGGAGTGCTTAGCCAAAGGTAAGGACCTTCATGATTTAACGCAACAAGACTTATTCAAAGCTTCCTCTTCTTTTGACAAACATGCTTTTGACGTTTTGACCCCAAGAGCAGCCATCAACCAAAAAAATGTCGTTGGGGGAACGGCCTCAACCCAAGTAGCTTCGCAACTCAAAGCCTGGAAGGCAGCGCTGAGGTCACAATCCAAAATTTCTCGTAACAATACATACGCTACATGAATTCCTGGACTTCGAAAGATGCATGGTTCATAGAGCCGTTGGGCTGTATCGCCTTATTCAGCTTTGTTATGGGCTGTGGGGCTGTGGGAGCACCTATTCCTCCAGAAGATGTCGGTATCGAAGCAAAAGTGAGAAAGCAGCAGAAAAAAAAATCTCAACAAGCAGGAACGCTCTCAGAAGAGGAAACCATCTCGATTGAGGAAGAAAGCGTTGAACTTCCGGTGTTCTATCCTATCGGAACACGATGAGACAACACATCCATCAAAATATTTGTTCAAGGTACGGCTTACACGGTACAATCAATCTCTCTTCATTTGACCAACTTGTTTTTTAGAGGAGCATAAGAATGCCTACCACAGAATCCCCTAGCGCGACACGACCCAAACTTCTTTTATTGGATCCGTACCCTCGCAACAATCCTTACCATATGACGGCGAGTGAGCGCCGATCCATCTGGTTTCCCAAGCTCTCTCTGCCTGTTATTGCAGCCTATACGCCTTCAAATTGGGACATCGAACTTGTTGACGAAGCCACCACTGACATTGATTTTGATACACCATGCGATCTAGTCGGGTTGTCAGTCATGACCTGTTATGCCCCACGCGCATATGAAATTGCGGAGAAGTTTCGCGCACGAGGCAAAAAGGTTGTGCTGGGAGGCGTGCATCCCACATATTGCTCCGATGAAGCTCTGCAACATTGCGATACGATTGTCTGTGGAGAAGCCGAAGACCTCTGGCCTCAAGTTGTGGCAGATTTCGAGGCAGGCACACTCAAGCGCATTTACCGAATGGATCAATTCCCGAGCTTGGACAACTATAAACCACCACGCATAGAACTTCTGAGTCCTGATTCATACATGACCAGATTATGCAGTTTTACCACGCGTGGATGTCATTTTGATTGCGAATTTTGCAGCGTATCCCCATTCAACGGAAAAACAACGCGCCGGCGCCCTGTTCCAGAAGTTATTGCAGAATTGCAGCATGCCAAAGAATGGCTGCGTTCAGACATCATCGAACGTATGACGCGAGGATCTCTCTTGAACGCCTTATCCACGTCCTTGAAAATTTGGGTCGGCTTGGAAGAAGGGTCTATTGTGGCTTTTGTGGACGATCTACATAATAGCCATCGGGCCTATTGCCGTGAATTGTGGCAAGCCTTGAAATCCCTCAATATTAAATGGGGCTGCCAATCCACACTGTTCCTTGGAGATGATCGTGAATTGGTGAAATTAGCAGCCGATAGCGGATGCGTGTCAGTCTTCGTGGGGCTGGAATCGTTGTCGGAAGATTCGTTAGGTGAAACGAACAAAGGGTTTAACCAAGTTCGAAAATTTGAAGACCAAATTAAAATGTTTCACGATCATGGCATCATGGTGAACCCAGGCATCGTGTTCGGTTTTGACAATGATGATGAATCGGTATTCGAGACCGCCGTCAATTTTCTTACTCGTAATAAAGTGGAACTGGCCTATTTCAATATCTTGACCCCGCTTCCTGGCACAGCCTTGTTTGACCGTTACAAGCAGGAAGGTCGGATCATTGATCACGATTGGGCAAAGTATGACGGAAAACATGTCGTGTACAAACCCAAGCGTATGACAGTAGACCAATTACTGGAAGGATTTTTTTGGGCGAACCATCAGTTTTATTCTTGGCCATGCATCTGGAAACGTGTCGCCCATACCGGCCAACGATTGATACCGCGACTAGAAATGAATTGGGAATTTCGAAAACTTATTTACCGCACGACACCCAAAGGGACACTCTCACCTTTGGCAGATGTCCTCAAAAATCTCCAAGCGAAACTCCCGACATGTGAAACACATCAATTGATCCCCAATGCCTTACTTCCACACACATCTCAACCGACAAAGAAACAGGATCTCTGCTTGAATGTTAAAGCCTGGCGACACGAGACCTTTTCAGCCTTATTCATAGAGCTAGAAGGAACCTTAGACCATTTGAATGCACGTGAACTATTAGCTCGAATTACACAAGCGGCTCGGAATGCAAAAATGGACATCGTCGTAAACTTTGAACACCTGAAACATGCCACGCCTAAGGCGATTCACACATTGTTGGATGCAGAGATCCTGAAAGCCATCTCGCCACATGCCAATGTGCGTTATCGAAAATTGAAAGAAGCGTTTCAAGCAGCTGTGATTGAGATGCCACTTGGCGATTGGGAATTTTTTGAGGACGCCCCCAGCCATGCATGATTTCCACTACAAAGGAGATGAGCTTTTTTGTGAAGAGATCTCAATTCAACATATTGTCGAGCAGGTCGGTACCCCCTGCTACATTTACAGCCACCGGACATTGATACGACATTTCCATGCCTTTGATGACGCCTTTCAGGACATTCCTCACATCGTGGCCTATGCCATGAAGGCCAACTCCAATATCGCGGTATTACGGCTCCTGGCAAAGGAAGGCAGTGGCGCCGACATTGTGTCTGGAGGGGAATTGTTCCGTGCATTGAAAGCAGGAGTGCCTTCTCACAAAATTGTTTTTGCAGGAGTGGGAAAATCATCCGAAGAAATCCGTTATGCCCTGGAATCCAATATTCTTATGTTCAATGTCGAATCGTCTGGTGAACTGTTACTCATCGATGAGGTTGCCCAGACAATGGGGCTTCGTGCGAGTGTGGCCTTGCGGATTAATCCAGACATTGACCCGCAGACCCATCCATACATTTCAACTGGATTGAAAAAAAGTAAGTTCGGTATTGCGGCGGATCAAGCGCTGACGGAATTCGAATCAGCCAACAAACTTTCTCATATTGATGTTGTCGGTGTGCATTGTCATATCGGCTCGCAATTAACCCAAGTCACACCGTTTGTCGATGCCATCAAAAAAATATTACGCCTCATTCAGACACTAAAGTCTCAAGGAATGAACATTCGCTATATGAATATCGGGGGCGGTCTCGGCATTACCTATTCGGATGAAACCCCTCCGCACCCAAAAGATCTGGCCGCTGCCATTACCCCGCTTCTTCAAACCACTTCGTGCGAAATTATTATGGAGCCTGGACGATCCATTGTGGGAAATGCCGGGATTATGGTCACGAAAGTTCTGTACAACAAAATGGGAGCCAACAAACAATTTGTCATAGTTGATGCAGCAATGAACGATTTACTTCGTCCAAGTTTGTATGAAGCATATCATGACATCCAGCCCGTACTGAAAAATGAATCTGCTCCAGTCAATACGGTTGACGTGGTCGGTCCAATTTGTGAATCAGGGGATTTCCTGGCCAAAGATCGGAAAATACCACAGCCGCAATCAGGAGACTTATTAGCTGTCATGAGTGCAGGAGCCTATGGATTTACCATGGCCTCTAATTACAACTCCAGGGCAAAGACACCTGAAGTGCTCGTGAAAGACGATACAATCATGGTCATTCGACAACGAGAAACCTACGAGGATTTGATTCGCGGTGAATCAATTCCGGAAATACTTGCCTAAGCGGAACGACACCTTATGTTTTCAGGTTCATTAGTTGCTATCGTCACTCCCTTCTCTAATGGGAAATTCGATGAAAAGGTCATGGCTGATCTTATCGAATTCCATATTGCGAATGGGACACAGGGCATTGTGCCGTGTGGAACGACTGGAGAGTCAGCCACACTTACTGCGGAAGAGCATGAACGGGTCGTGGCTGTGACCGTCGAAGTCGTGAATAAGCGCATCCATGTCATTGCCGGGACTGGGTCCAACTCTACTGATGAAGCCATTACCTTTACCAAGCATGCTAAGGCAGTAGGAGCAGATGGGGCGCTTCTCATCACTCCCTATTACAACAAACCTACGCAAGAAGGTCTGTTTCGTCATTTCGAAGCCGTGGCCAAGGCCGTCGATCTACCACAAATTCTCTACAATATTCCCGGACGCACTAGCATTAATATGCTGCCAGTCACGACAGCCCGTCTTTCACAGATTCCTACTATTATCGGGATCAAAGAAGGTAGTGGATCGCTTCAACAGGTGTCAGAAATTATTCATAGCTCCAAACCAGGATTTCTTGTGCTGTCCGGTGATGACCCTTTAACGCTTCCCATGATGGCGCTCGGGGGAAAAGGCGTCATTACGGTCACAGCAAATGTCGCACCGGTCGACATGGCGCAAATGGTCTCGGCTGCTCTCAAAGGCGACTATGAACAGGCAAGAACCATCCACTACAAATTGACGCCCTTGTTCAGTGCGTTGTTCTTGGAAACAAACCCCATTCCCGTCAAAGCCGCGCTGGCAATGATGGGGAAAATGTCAGAAGAAGTCCGTCTTCCCCTCACGTCCCTCGCCGATGAATACCGGCCGACACTCCGTGAAGCCCTACAACAGGCTGAGGTTTTGTAAGGTCATGGTGCGAACAATCATTGCCGGTGCAGCAGGTCGAATGGGTATGCGGCTCGTGGCCTTAACGCAGGAGACCGAGGGAGTATTATTGGCAGGTGCCATAGAAAGAACGGGGCATTCCACACTTGGGAAAGACGCGGGGGACGTTGCGCAAGTTGGAAAGGCCGACATCCTCCTCAGCGATGATCTGCTCACCTGTCTTGCAGAAAGTGACGTGGTCATTGATTTCACCGGCCCAGCCTCATGCCTTGCCAATCTCGAGCAAGTGGTCAAAGCGTCGAAAGCTATGGTGATTGGGACAACAGGATTCTCTCATACAGAACTTACACAACTTAAGACCTTCGCCGCGAAAATCCCTTGCGTGTTTTCGCCAAACATGAGTATCGGTATTAATGTCTTGGTCAACACGATTGGAAAAATCGCCAAAGCGCTGGGTGAAACCTACAATATTGAAGTCATTGAAGCCCATCACAACAAGAAGAAAGATGCACCCAGCGGAACAGCCCTTAAGCTAGCCGAAGCCTTGGCTGATGGGATGGGATGGAACTTAGAAGAAGTCGCGGTCTATGCCAGACATGGTATCACAGGCGAACGCAAGACCAGAGAAATCGGCATGCAAACTATTCGTGCAGGGGATATTGTTGGAGACCATACCGTCTTATTCGGTGGACCTGGTGAGCGCATTGAAATTACGCACCGCGCCCATACCCGCGACACCTTTGCCCGTGGCGCTCTCCGCGCCGCTGAATGGGTGGTTCAACAACCTCCCGGCCTGTATTCCATGGGCCATGTCCTTGGCTTAGAATAATTCTCCCGCAAGTTAGTCTATTCTTGTAATACATCCTCTCTCCAAGACTGTTGAATATCATCACTCGTAATAGCCGTCACTTACCAAGGTGCGAAGGATGTCAGTAGCCGAGGGGATGTTCAAAAAAGTATGTCCTGAGTCTTGCCGAAGGGTTCGTCCAGTCATGTCCAGATCCCTGCGAAGGAAAGCCCGCAGCCTTTTTGACGCACGAAGTGTACTCTCGGTATGTGAGCACGACAAAAGGGTGAGAACGCCACTGGCGGTTTTGTTCAACATTTCCATGGCAGGAATTTCACAACATCAATCATTGACAAAGCTCAATAGCACATGGTGTTATCGAGACAGTT
>QIMB01000240.1 GCA_003233615.1 Nitrospirota bacterium | reverse complement strand
CTGGCACCGAGGCGGACATTGTCGGGATATCACATCTGGAAATCAGCTTAACAGATATGGAAAATGGAGTGTTGAACAAAGAGGGGGTAAGTTGTCTCCGTCAATTCCCTGTGGGGATTGTTAGTTTGGGATCGCGAACAATGGATGGAGCTGATGATTTTGGCTCTGAATGGAAGTACATTCCCATCCGCCGTCTGGCTCTTTTTATTGAAGAATCTCTCTTTCGAGGCACCAAATGGGTCGTCTTTGAGCCGAACGATGAACCACTCTGGGCCAAGATAAGGCTCAATTTGGGTGCTTTTATGATGAGACTCTTTCGTCAGGGTGCCTTCCAGGGCAGCACACCTGACCAGGCATTCTATGTCAAATGCGACTCCGAGACGACAATACAAGCCGACCGGAACCTCGGGATTGTTAATATCGAAGTAGGCTTTTCCCCGTTAAAGCCAGCGGAATTTGTCATCATAAGAATCCAACAAATCGCAGGTGAACTATAATATAGGAATTTCCTTTTTTGACAGGATAAACAGGATAGAAATACTTATAATCTTGTTAATCCTGTCTGAAAATTAACTTGAAGGAGGTCAGTCAATGGCTACAGGCTTTGTTAAGAATGCTCACCGTTATGACCCGTATAAGAACTATAAGTTCAGGGTTATTATGGACGGAAGATCCGTTCTGGGTGTTAGTAAAGTTGGGACATTGAAGAGAACGACAGAAGTTGTTAAGCATCGGGAAGGAGGCGAAAATAGCACCGATCATAAGTCACCTGCTCGTACTACCTATGATGGAATCACGATGGAAAGAGGAATAACACATGATAGAGAGTTTGAGAAATGGGCCAATATGGTTCACCCCTACTCGGGTGATACAGGGATGGACTTGGTAAATTACAAAAAGGATTTGACCCTCGAAGTAATGAATGAAAAAGGACATGTTGCATTTCGTTATTTCTTGTATGATTGCTGGGTTAGTGAATACACTGCAATGCCAGACCTTGATGCTAATGCTAACGCTGTGGCTATTGAAAGCTTAAAGATCGAACTGGAAGGCTGGGAACGCGATCTGGATACGAAAGAGCCTGATGAAGCCAGCGACGTTCCAGCTGCTACATAAAATGATTAATATTGAACCGGGTTTGATTTCAGAAAGAGCTGATTGTTGGGTGCCGTTTCCTTGCGTCCCTGACAACTTAAGAGCGAAATATTCAATTAACGGGCTATTTCTGCGTCCTTTTGGTGTCTTTAAAAGAGATATCGAGATCGACTTCAAACAAAAAGCCCGTCCCTACCCGGTGACAGAGATTCTACAATGTTGCACCAGGGATAAAAACGGGAAGACACCCAAGCAAAATTTCTTCTGGGACCTTACGGCAGGCAAAAGAATCGAGTGTTTGTTGACTATTGTTATGTCAGGGTATTCATCAAAACTAAGCATTCATCTGTGTTGTTTGAACGATAACTGTCGGCAACCAATGGAGGTCGAGATTTCACAGGAAGAGATTGCTGACTTTCAACTTCAAAATGATAAAGCCGATTCATTTATGATCCAGATAGGCGACAAAGGTCATCTAATCCGTAAACCGACTGGAAGAGATCAAATTGAATGGTTGAATACTTCCTTCGCAAATGAAGATGCGGCAATGAAGGGAATGCTTCGAACGTTGTTGCATGGAGATGATAAAACCTCTTCCGATATTAGATATCCTATGTCAGATGAACGGGTTAAGACCCTCAATAAATCCATGGATGAGCTTGACCCGTTGGTTAATTTCGATCTCAGGGCCTATTGTCCATATTGTGACAAAGAAAACCGTTACGAAATCAACTTAGAAGAACTCTCGTTGTATAAGCTGCAAGAGGCTCAAAAGGGTCTCCTTCAGACCATTCACCGTTTAGCTTTGCATTATCACTGGAGAGAAGAGGATGTTTTTTCTATTCCACCATGGCGACGTTACCATTATCTGGATCTGATCGAAAAAGAGGAAACTCTATGAAAGGTTATTTTTCACGATTAATACAACAAACAGGTATCACGTTTGGACCTGCAGGTAATTTCAGTACAGACCCTCTTGAGTCACCTTCTGTAAGGTCAAAAGAACTTAACGGGACATCTCCTGTTCATGTTGAAGACGAGAAAATGGTTGAACCTATCACAGAATCGACCGGAAAGGTTCATGAAAATGTGAGGGAAGGTTTTAAATACTCGGCTCTGCATACTGAAAACGAGAATTTCAAGCTTCTTCACATTGGAGAGAAAAGACCGTTTGAACCTCAAACAGAACAATCGGCCAGGGAGGTTCATGGAGAGGTGAACGAAGGGGTTAAGCATTCAGTTTTACATAATGAAAGCGATAGAACTCAGAATTTGACAGTAAAGCGATACGAGAGCAAGCCTTCTGAAGAAGCTATCGAGCTAAGATTAGAAGGGGAAAAGTTAGAGCAGAGTTATGAAGGAAACGAGTTGTTTATGCCAAAAAAGCTTCCAACCAGCCACGAAATCAATCATGGAAAATCGCGGAAGAATGAGGGGATAGTTGAATCAATGAATCGAGAATCCAGAAACGAGCCTCCTTCCAAGCATAGCGCAGAGTCAGATAATCAACCTGCCCGTAAACAAACCTGGAGAACCACTTTTGAGGAAATCAGAGAATGGGTCGCTGAAACGCCGGTTGAAGGCATTGAAGGGATCCATAACAGGAATACAGTTAAAATCATAGATGTGGAAAGGGAAGCACCTCCCCTTCCTGATCAGGGATTGACATCTGCGGCTTCTCAACCAAGACCTATAGAACCTCGACAAAGAAAAGAACCCGAAGTTCAGGACTTTCATCTCTCGATCGGAACAATTAATTTAACAATAGAAGAGCCTCAGAAGGAAATCCAACGTAGTGAGCCTTTGCAAACAAGGAGAAGCAGGGAGTCCATAAAAGAAAATAACTCTTCAAGTTTAGATCGTCATTACATAAGAATTAGATGGTGAGATACTAAGATGGCACTTGCGGATACCGGAAAATCTATAGGAAAAGTCACAAAACTGCTAAAAGACCGTCTTGGCTCAAAAACCAACCTGACCGTAGACGAGGGAAGGCCGGAACCACCCGGTAGTGGATCATCCGACCATCAACTCAATCTCTTTCTTTATGAGGTATCGTTTGACCCGAGTTTAAAGAATGTATCCCTTGATGAGGGACAGCCGACTCCTTTATGGTTGGTTTTGAAATATTTAATAACGGCTTTTGACGATGGTGGCAACAGTGACACAATTCAAGCCCACGAATACTTAGGTGTAGGAATCCGAGCCCTTCAAGAGTTAAGCTTCTTGCCCCTGACAAGTCCTATAGACGCAGATATCCTCAATGCTCTCGATGACAACCCTGAGCCTCTAAAGATTACCTTTGATGAAACGCCTTCCGGTCTTCTCTCTAAATTGATGCAGGGATCTGATGAGAAATACCGGGTTTCCTTTGGTTTTCAGGTCAGGCCCATTATGATTACGACAGGCGAGCCGCCTGCCTATTCTCTCCTGGTTGGTATAGATTATTCAAAGAGTCCAGTCGAGACAATCGGCGAAGAAGGCATTGATATTCAGGTAATGCCTTCCCTGGGACCAAAGATAACAGACATATCTCCTTCAAAATTTGAAGTTAACGACACTTTAACCATTTTTGGGAGCGACCTGAATTTATCCGGCCTATCTGTTCGCCTCGGTCCGGCAGAACTATCTGTTACAGCACAACAACCGGACCAGTTACAGTGTTTAGTAAACGGAGCAATTGCGAGTGGAGGCGTGATTTCTGCAGGAAGTCATCCCATATCTGTCGTTCAAACCTTGCCTACCGGACGGCGCAGATCAAGCAATCTATTAGTCGGAAATCTCCTGCCCACTCTGGAAAATGCGGTTTTTACGGTGGATTCGGACCCCGACTATTTTGGCAACATTGATATGACAGGTGTCCTTATAGGAACCGATGAGGATGACATTTTCGTAGCATTGTTCAGAGAAGGGGAGGTTGTGAAGGCATTCGACGAATTCATACCAATACCTCCACCTCCTCCTCCACTAGTCACACCTCAAACTCGGATGAGATTAAAGGTAGAGGAAGACGAAGCTGTTCCACCAGGAACATACCGAGTTATACTCAGGATAAATGGCCAACAAGCAAAAAACAGTCCAGAGGTAGAGCTAATAGTCCCATGAACGTGCATATATTTACTAGTAAAAAAGAGCCTATTACATTTTCGCCAGGTCTCCGAGCGGATGACGCCTCTGCAAACTACTGGCTGCGACAGGTCACTGTCAGGTTGAGAAGGGAAGTGTGCTGGTGCTGGCATGAACGAGGTTTACTTCCTGACTCAACCTCTGCTAATCTGCCGCCTTTTACAGATAGGACATCAGAAAGTCTCAATATGACCCGTTTTTGGGAAGAAAAGAATAAATTTTTTAATACCGATCAAACAGCTCGATATCTATCAGAGATGCTAAAAGCCGATCCTCCTCTTGCAGATAAACATTGCACTAAGGGTTCCTTTGGCTGGGTAGTTAAAGAATTGGATTTAGATGAAACTAACTCTTTCGTATTGGCCATTGGATTGGCAGTAGCTTTTGATAATGCTATGGGGAGTGTTGTTGCCGCATGTCTCAACGATTCAGCAAAGACACATCCAAACCTGGCCCTCGCTCAAAAACTGTGGGATAATCCTGAGGCGGTTTCGATGTTGGCTGATCCCGCTCACCCACTGTTTAGTTATGGTTTACTTCAACACATTGGCCATAGCTCACATCAATATTCAGTGATTGACTGGGATATTCCGATTGCAGTGCCAGCACTGGTAGCAAACCAATTGCTTTTTCCAAACGTGCCACTGCCACGGGCTTTGAACCCTGTCACTATAGAAAACGATAAAGAGTTTATTCTGACGGATACTGCCCGTATAGTAACATCCAGCTTGAGTTCTAAAAGTGTAGATATGCTCTGTCTGGTTCCCATCCGTGGACTAAAAGATTCAGCGCATGTCGAAATAGTCCGCGGGGTAGCTGGAATTACAAAACGAGGTGTTGTCGAATTCAAGGGGGATCCTGGTTTTCTTAAAAATAGCCATTATCTGAACTCCCTTGCAACATTTTGTTGGCTGAAAGGCGTGGATCTGTTCCTGGGTCAAGATATGGTGTCAACTTTAAGCAGCGATAAACAGCATTCAGATAACCATTGGCTTCCTCTCCAATCAATACCCATAACTATTTTCCTTGGCATAACTGAGAAAAGCCAATTGTCTAACATTCCCGACAACATTTTACTGCCAATAATTGACATTCCAGTTCTTTCATATCATAAACGTATAGCGCACTGGAGAAAAACGCTCGGAACAAAGGACGAAGGTTTGGCTAGAGTTATCCCGGAGTGCTCACGCCGTTTCCGCTATGAGAAAGAGACCATCAACAATATCTGCAAAGTTCTGAAAGGATTATCCGATCCCGTTACTGAAAAAGATTTTACAGATGCATGTAGAGCCGAATTAGAACTGGATATAGGCGAGCTGGCTCAAAAGGTTATTCCACGTTTTACAGATGAAGAATTAATGCTGCCTTACAAACAACACATGCAGTTTGAGGAGCTTGTTAAGGCAATGAGGTCACTCACTGAGGTTCATTATGGCTGGGGAACGGCCAGGGTTTGGAACGAAAGCGGTATCTCTGTGCTCTTTGCCGGTTCCTCAGGTACAGGTAAGACAATGGCTGCTGAGGTTTTGGCAATTAAGCTTGACTTGCCGATGTACCGGATCGATCTATCCCAAGTGGTCAACAAGTATATAGGAGAGACGGAGAAGAACTTAAAGCGGCTATTTGATGCAGCCGATATCTCTGACATGATCCTCTTCTTCGATGAGGCTGATTCCCTCTTTGGGCGCCGCACAGAGGTCAAGGATGCCCACGACCGGTATGCCAACCTTGAAATCAGTTATCTCCTTGAACGGATGGAGCGGTTCAGAGGTCTGGCGATACTGGCCACTAACCGCAAGAAGGATCTTGATGAGGCCTTTTTGAGGAGGTTGCGTTACATCATCGATTTTCCCCTGCCTGGAGCGAACCAGAGGAAGGAGATCTGGCGTCAGGTTGTTCCCAGAACTGTCGATAGCTCAAAAATAGATTTTGCTTTTCTGGCAAAACAATTCCCACTTACTGGCGGACATATCCGTTCGATCGTCTTCAATGCCTGTTTGCAAAGCACAAATGGCTCCGGTGCTTGCCATGATACGTTTAAAGGTCGGTTAACGATGGAACGCGTCATTATGGCAGTTAAAAGGGAGTATGATAAATTGAATCGTTCGGTGAGCCTCGAACTCTTTGGACCCTATGCCGAGATCGTAAAAAAACTGGAGCATAAAGATGAAAGACATCAAAATTGACCGAGTAGAAATTCGCCTTAAAGGTATATCGCCTCAGATGGCACGTTCATCTATTTCAGGTCTGGGTCATGAATTACTGGAGAAACTTGCAGAGGAACATACTCTTTTTAAGCAAAGACGTTCAGTCAATATAAATAAAATCGACTCAGGTACTTTCCAGACTTCAGGACATACAGGTTCCTCCGACTTAAGGGAAATGATTGTTAATAGGATTGTTGAGTCGATCACGTCAAAAGTCTACAGGAAGAGAGATTAGCAATGCCCTATCTATTGAGAGGAGCACTGATAGAATACGGAAGCGATTTCCTCGGACCTATTCCGAATATTGTAATTTTTCAGTTCAATCCGGAGAGCCTTACACGGAATATCCAGATACCTTCACGTCCAACCGGAGTAGCGAGTCGAGAAACGAGCCAGGTTGGCGAGGGACCGGTTGAAAAGATCAGTCTCACCGCCCATTTCAGTGCTGCTGACAAGTTGAAAAACAACAACCCCCTTGCAAGGGCATTCGGCATTGGTCCTCATTTGGCAGCGCTGGAAAAAATGGTTCATCCCGCAGGAAAAATCAGTGGCTTGATTGGTAAAGCCATAGATGCAATCGGTGACGCAATCTTTGGCGGTGAAGAAAGCACAACACAGCCGATCCCCAGGGAGAATTACCCGCGTATACTTTTCATCTGGGGGCTGACGAGGGTATTGCCTGTCATTATCGATTCCATGAATATCACCGAGCAGCATTATGACAACCTGCTGAATCCGGTTCAGGCTGAGGTATCTCTTGGCCTGTCTGTAATAACCATCGATCCATGTTCGGAGGATCAGGTCGCCAGGGGTGCAATCGAGTATTCGAATCTTGCAAAGGACGCTCAGGCAATAGCGAATCTTGCCAATACCGCTCAGCAGGTTGCCGACATTATTCCATTTTAGGAGGACGGGATGTTCTTAGACTCATCAAGATATAACAAGCAGAAGGTCGTGGAGGGAGTCACAAAAGACGGACGAACCGTAAAGGTAGTGACTCTAAGAAGACCGCCTGCCGTAAGCGGAAAACCAACTGTGGTAATGGGCAATGACCGGCTTGATATTATGGCACAGCGCCAGTATAACAACCCGACCATGTTCTGGCATATTGCCGATGCCAATACGGAGTTACAGGCCAATGATCTGGTTAAAGAGACAGGACGTATCATAAAGGTACCGGAGCAATAATGCCGGATATCGAATACAGAATGTTTTTCAACAATAACCCTGCTACCCGTAAGCAGTTGGACAGGGTGGAGGAGATTGTCGTGGATCAGGAAGTGGACAAGAAGTGGGAAGCACGCGTCAATCTCCCTATCTGCGCCGACGAGCGAGGAAATTGGTCAGGAGAAGACGAGGATTTCATAAGGTCTTTTTCAAGGGTAAGGGTAGAAATCAAGATTGGAGAAAAGCCTTTTACACCACTGATTGACGGACCAATCGTTGGCTATGACAGCCGGATGAACTCAGAGCCGGGACAAAGTTCCATAACTTTAACAGTACAAGACGATAGCGTTTATTTAAATCGTGAAGAACGTGTCTCACGCTTTGAAAATATGTTGGATCATGAGATCGCAAGGCAGATATTCGGGGAGTTTGAACAGATAGCATCCACCGACGTCGAAGATACTCCGGCTCCGGGAAGCACGTTACCTCCCACTGTAGTTCAGCGCGGCACGGCAATGCAAACACTGAGATCATTGGCAAGACGACAGGGGATGCATGCCTATGTCTTGCCAGGCGACAGCCCGGGACAGAGTATCGGATGTTTCAATGCATTTCCTTCTCAAGCAGATGGACTTCCCCAGCTTATTCTACTGGGATCGGACCGGAATATCGACACATTTAACGTCAGAAATAACGCTCAGAGTCCATCCACTGTTAGGGCTTCATCCCTTAGCATTACAGACAAAGGGGTGATTACCCGAACCTCAAGTTTCCGCAATCTTGATCTTCTGGGAGAGGAGGCTGGATTCGAAAGTGAATCAGATACAGCCACACAGATTCTTCCTCCATATCAAGGAACCTCCGTATATCTCGATCAGGCTGTCACAGCAGAGGCGGCAAATTCAAGTTACGCCTTTGATGCAACAGGAAGCGTTAGAGACCATTGTTACCGAGGTGTGTTACTGCCCTATCGTTTAGTAACCGTACTGGGGGTTAATGGCAGGTTAAGCGGTGATTATTTGATTACCAAGGTCACCCATACCTTGACGCGTTTAAATTATTCGCAGTCCTTCACATTGAGGCGAAATGCCCTGTCTGCGGGTTCCGGGTTCAGTCCAGACAACCTTATGGGGAGTATATTCTGATGGTCGAGCGGGAAATGGAAAATCTTGTTATAGAACTTACAGAATTTGTACGTAACCGTTATTACGGAAAATACCGAGGTCTTGTCCGTAATGTTGACGACCCCGAAAATATGGGACGTATTATCGCTCAGGTTCCCGAGGTCTATGAAGATGAAGACTCTCCGTGGGCACTGCCTTCTGTTCCCTTCGCGGGTCAGAACCATGGACTGGTCGTGCTTCCGGAAGTGGGTGACGGTGTATGGATCGAGTTTGAGGCAGGAGACCCGTCCCGTCCTATCTGGACCGGTTGCTGGTGGGCCAGCGGAGAAATGCCCTCGCCGGGCGGAAAAGCAGTACGGGTGCTTGCAACTACAGCGGGACACAAGGTCATCCTGGATGATGATGGAAGTAAACTGCAGCTTCTCCACTCAGGAGGGGCGGAAATAACAATGACCGACAATAATATTACTCTGAAAATAGGCTCCACCCAGATTGTTCTATCTGCAAGCGGAGTCAATATCAATAATGGAGCCTTTGAGGTGAGATAATGGCCGGAAACATTCTAAATACAGCCACCACAATCATCTGTACCCATGGGGGGCAGGCAACGCTCTTTACCTCAAACACGAGGGCTTTTGCCGATGGTGCGCCAGTCTTGCTGGAGTCAGATATTCATCCCGTGGTGGGATGCCCTTTTACTGTGGGAATAAAATATTCTCCCTGTGTGAGGATTGAATGGTCTGCAGGAGCAAGTAAAGTAATTATCAATGGGCCCCCGGTATTGGTTCAGACAAGCATCGGGAGATGCATCAATGCCGAGGGAGCCACTCAGGGAGTAGCTACTATAGTTAATACACAATTGAAGGCATCTGCACAATGATAAAGGATTGATAATGGCAGAGGAATATGGAAGACATTTATCCTTTCCCTTTCAAATCGGAAAGAAAGGAAGAACTGAAGAGGTGAACACCCTGGAAGACCATGTCCGGGATGAGCTGATTCAATTGATTCTTACTAATCCTGGTGAACGGGTTTTTCTGCCTGAATTCGGAGGAGGTGTCAGACGGCTTGTCTTTAAGAACGCAGATGAAACAACAGCGGGGATGACAAAGGCAATGCTCACTCAGGCGATCTCACGCCGGCTGGGCCACAGGATAACCTTAGAGGAACTTAAAGTCACAGTAGAAAACGAGAAGATAGAGGTTGACCTCAAATATCGGATTGCCGGGACCGAGGATACCAGGGTAATGAGATTTGAACGGAAGGGTGGATAGAGATGGCTATTAAAAATCAAGAGGCACTGAATGAGCGGGCAAATAACCTGGCAGCACAGGGTCTTAACGGTTTCAAACTGGTTCTGGTGACCTTACAGCCCGATCCCGATCCCACTGAGGCGCATCTTGAGGTCCACTTCCATAACAATAATGAGATTGCCGATATCCTGGCAGATCCAGGAGACCCAAAATCAATCTTTCCCCTTTCGGGAGGTCATCGACTTCTTGCCGGACCAGGTGCTGACCAGGTGAAGGTCGTAGCAATTGCAAGCGGTTCAACCCCGAACTGTTTGACGCTGACCGTATCACCAATTGGTGACTATTCAACATATACATTGAGCATTGATTATCAAAGTATAGATCCAATTTACAGCGAAATCGAGTTCAAATTCCGTCCCGGGTGCTTCAACCTCTGCGCACCTGATTGGGAATCAGCCCCTGCACCGAAGGAGGGCCCGGCAATCGATTACCTTGCCAAGGATTATGATTCATTCAGGCATACCATGATCACAGCGATGATGGAACGGGTGCCGGGCTGGGGACCTACCAGTGAGGCCGACCTGGATCAGGTGCTGCTGGAACTGTTCAGTGCTGCGGCGGACGAGTTGAGCGACTACCAGGACAGGGTGATGAATGAGGCATATCTTGGGACGGCACACAAGAGGGTATCAATGGCCAGGCATGCCCGATTGATGGACTATCATATCCATCAGGGTAACCAGGCAGGTACCTCGTTGGCCTTAAAGGTTGCCGATGGTACAGAGTTCGATCTATCTAAAGGTTATCCGGTCTGGGCGGGTAGCGATGGTATCAACGACCCGTCTTCGGTTGTCTTCATGAGCCGAAACCAGCAGCATATGCATCATCTGCTCAACCAGATGGGTCTTTACACATGGAGTGATGCGATTCCGGCCTTAGCATCCGGGAGCACCACCGCTGATCTGAAGCTAACCACAGGCGGAGAAGCATCGGCAAATATAGTCCGGGATTTAATTCGTAATGGAACGATTACAGACTTTCTGATTCAGAAAAGACTCAATCCGGCAACAGGCATGGAGGCAGGCAGATATCCGTCCAAAAGGCAGTTTCTGAGACTACTGTCCGGAGACCAGGGAGCCGAAACCATACAAGACCCTCTGGCCGGAGATTGGTTAGTGAGGGTCCGTTGGGAGGATAGGGACAGGCTGAGAAGTAATTACTGTTTTACAGTAGATTGTCCTGACGGGAAGGTAGAAGATGTCTCCCTGTTCCATGGAAACCTGGTGCAAGTCTACCACGGCCGCCCTATGACCGTTGTTTTCAAAGAGCCGGGAACGACCCTCACAGGTCCGGATGAGTTTCATTATGAGAGAACTGATATGTGGGGGACAATCTGCAGGCTGTCTGAAGGGCCACTCGCTTACAAAGATACCCCTACCGGAGGAGAGGTGCCATCAGAGTCAACCATTGAAGTCGAGGTGGAAACCCCTGGAGGAGGTATGGACAAATGGGAGGAGGTCATCAGCTTGATTCACAGTGATAATAGTGATGAACAGGGTGACCACTTTATTGTAGAGACCGACGAGGAGGGGCGAAGCCTGATTCGTTTTGGAGACGGAGTCAACGGTAAGGAGCTACCGGATGGGGCCGAGGTTCACTGCTCTTATCAGGTTGGTCGTGGCCCTGATGGTAATATCGGGGCTGATAAGCTCGTCAATTTTGACAAAACAGCCTTTCCTCAAATAGGAGAATGCTGGAATCCCTTCGATGTAACAAATGGCAGGGCTCCCGAACCCGTGGTAGAGATCATCCGCCGTGTTCCTGAAGCCTATCGCTTTCGTCAATTACGGGCGGTAACGCTTAGAGATTACGTTAACAGAGCCGAAGAGCTCGATGATGTCTCAAGAGCTGCGGCAAGGTATGTATGGACCGGGAGCTGGCGAACTGTTCAGATATCCGTTGATCCTGTCGGAACAACAGGATTAGATGATGAACTACGAAAAAGAATTGCACGTTACCTCGATGCAGTCAGACTTATCGGAGAAGATTTAGAGATCCGTCCACCACGATTTGTTCCTTTGGAAATCCATATCTCCCTCTGCATTCATCCCGGTTACTGGTGGGAGGATATCAAATTCATCCTTGAGCAGGAGCTTTCAGATGGCTATACACCGGATGGCAGGATGGGATTCTTTCATCCAGACCAGTGGACTTTTGGACAGGAGCTCAGGGAAAGTCAGATCATGGGACGGGTGCAGTTGGTCAAAGGTGTCGATCATGTGATTAATGTAGAGATGAAACGCTGGAGTGAAGTGACCCCTGGCAAAAAAGGCATCATCGAAGTACGACCCAACGAGATCATTCAGGTCAAGAATGACCCGGATCACAAGGAAGAAGGGTTTATGTTTTTCGATGATATCAGAGGAGGTCGTCAGTGAGTAATGATTGTCGTAATGACTGTATTGAGCCCCTTATCTTTCCGAAGAGGCCAGAGAATCGACCGGGCCTGTCTCACATTGACTATCGCATCGGGACCTATTCTGATTTCCGGGAAGTGCTTCTGCGAAATCTGAACAAAGATGCCGTTCTCTCGGCCTGGACACACAGGGGGTCAGACGATCCAGGCATTGCCTTGCTTGAAGGAGCGTCAATACTTGGTGATATTCTGACCTTCTATCAGGAACTCTACGCCAATGAGGCCTATTTGAGGACTGCCCAGTGGAGAGAGAGTATCGCCGATTTAGTCCGACTTCTGGGATACCGCCTTTCTCCGGGGTTGGGCGGCAAAGCCACATTCGCCTTCGAAGTGAAAGGCGACAAACCAGTGGTGATTCCCGCAGATTTCTCGATTAAGGCACAGGTGGAAGGGACGGAGCAGCCTGTTGACTTTGAGACGATGAAAGAAACCATCGCCTATCCTTCGATAAGTAGGTTTAATCTCTATCGCCATCTATATATACCAATGATCACGCAGGTTACAAAAGAGTTCTATATTTTTTCTCCTGACCAATACCTGAACCCTGTGAAACTTGAAAAGGGAGATCGCTTAATGATTGGTGATCCTTATCCAGTAGCGAATCCAACCCGCCTAATCAATAGTGAAGTCGTAATTGTGGGTGAAATCCGCGAATTGCATGGGCGTAAACTATATAAAATCAAAGGAGCATTAAAACGAAGTGGCAGTACTTCCGAGATAGCAGGATTCAAACTTGGGCGTTCTTTCCACCACTTTGGCTACAATGCTCCCAAGCAAGACATCACGATTTCCTCGGACGGAACAGTTTCGGCCGTCAATGTCTTAACGGTTCGTCGGCTGAGCGCCCCCACAAAGTTCGATTTCACCAAACCCAAAATTGAAATCGATGAGTTTCCATTAGCCGAGGAAGTGAAGGACCTCCCGAGTGGCGGCAAACTTTTAATCCAGAGCCTACAATATACAGTGGCGGGAAGTCCGGTGCAACGGGCCAGCTTTACCCATGTCCGCACCATCAAGGATATCACGTCGATCACCATGCGATGGGGGGCACTGAGTGGAGCCAGCAGCTTGATTACCCTTAATGCCGCAATCAATGAGAGCCCTTACTCCTCCGCCCTACTTGACCGGATCCATTTTCATGAAGTCCTAAGTCCGCTCTTAAAGTTGCATGCGGGGGTGCAAGAAACATCAATGGTAAAAGGAAATGAGTTGTGTTTTTACGGTACAGACACTGAAGTTCAATCCATGAAAGGACGCAACTTGCTCTTTGAAAAACCAGGAGCACATTCCTTTATTGCGAGTGTGACATCGATCCAGTCATTGTCGCCAGCCGTTTCAGCACGACCCTGGTTGCGCAGAATTACCCTTGACAGGGATGTGAATTATACCGATTTTCCGAATGAGACCCCTATCGTTAACGTCTATGGTAATTTAACCGAAGCAACCCAGGGCAAAACTGAGAAAGAGGCTGTTCTTGGCAATGGGGACAATCGGCAGAAGTTCCAGGCTTTCAAACTCCCAAAGGCACCTTTAACATATCACAATTCTCCCGGAGAGACCCCGCCTGAGGTGCCGGAACTGCAAATCTACGTCAATGATCGTCTGTGGAAGATGGCACCTTCCTTTTTCGGCAGAAGCCCAAAAGAGGAAATCTACATCGTTCGTGAAGATGCAAACGGCGATAGCTGGGTGCAGTTCGGAGACGGGAAAACAGGGGTACGGCTCCACTCGGGTATAAGGAATGTAGTCGCCAAATACCGAACCGGTACAGGGGCCTACGGTGCTCTGAAGGAAGAGACCACTGTGCAACCCGGAGGCAAATTGAACCGCCTCGATAAGATTCAGCTACCCGGAGTCGCTTCGGGGGGCTCTGAGCCGGAAAGTGGTGACAATGCCCGGGAAGCGGCTCCTGGAAAGATCCAGAGTCTTGACAGACTTGTAAGCCTCAAGGACTTCGAAAGCGAGGCTCTTGCCATCTCAGGTATTACGAAAGTAAAAGCCACATGGGACCTTGTGGATAATACCCCGGCAGTTGTACTCACAGTCTTAATGGAAACAGGACGGGACGCAGAGTTTAGCGAGATTCAAGGCATCATAAACAATTACAATAAATGTAGGGGTCCGCAACGGTTCCACGTCGACGTTCGACAGGGCAAACGCCTGTACGTTTACATCGATGCTGCATTTGGTCTCCATCCAGCCTTTCGAGAAGAGCTGGTGAAAAAATCGATAAAGGAAGCGCTGGGCATATCAGGCAAGGGGTGTAATGGCATAGATGGTTCGCATGGTTTATTTGGACTTCCCGAAAGGCAGTTTGGACAAAACGAGTACGCCACCAGGATAGAAGGGATAATTCAAAATGTGGAAGGTGTGGTGTGGGCTGAAGTTAAAGCGCTTGGTTTTCTTCTCGGTGAATCCGATGATCCTGCAGAACTCATTCTTCCTCCTGAACCTAAACCGTTAACCCAGGTCGTCTCTTGCGATAATTTATACATCCTCAATTTGTACAAGGATCATCTCCAGATGAAAGGCTCCAAAGTCGAGTCCACGGAGGAGTGTTGAGATGAATGTTAAACGCGTCCCCCTATATGAACGGCTTCCAGAGATTTACAGAATTAAGGACGAGGAGCAATCACCTCCCGGCCAGCTCAGGAGCTACCTTGCACTTGTCGAAGAGGTCTTCGGAGCGATTCATGAAAATATCGAGTCTCTCTACCACGACCTCTTCATTGAAACCTGTAACGACTGGGTAATTCCCTACATCGGCGACCTGCTTGGCACAAGCCATCTGTCAGGAGATCCATGGACGCTGAGGGCTGATGTTGCAGATACAATTGTTCTTCGCAGGCGCAAAGGCACCCTGGGTGCAATAGAGTTACTGACGTATAACCTGACCCGGTGGGGTGTACATTGCGTTGAATTAAGAGAAAATCTTCTCTGGAACCAACATCTAAATCACCAGCGACCGGACGAGGGAGGCAAGCCGCCTTATGCTCTTCCATCCGTTAACCGACATATGGTCATAAGAGGCGGAACCGTCACGCTTCGCGACCCTGCATTGCTCACACTGCTCAATACACCATTCGACCCCTTTGCACATACCGCCGACCTGAAACCCCCGTCGTTTGGCAATATCAGATACAATCTGCCAAACCTGGCCATCTTCCTCTGGCGGTTGGAGGCTTATCGGATTGCTGTAGCCAAACCGCTATCGAGAGGGGTATACCCCAGAGATGCATTGATTGATATGACGGAGTACCCTGATGCTGCAGCCCACATTGCGCGATTTGAAGTTCATCCCATGGGAGAACCGATCAGGCTCTTCAACACGCACCGCTTTGACCCGGATAAAAGACCGCTTGTCGTAACGCAAATTGATGAGACTCCAGGCCCGATTCCCTTGGCTCGACTGACCGGGGATTCCCCGGCAGGCAAGCCGGTCGAGTATGTTGCAGTCGAAACCTATGACAATACTGACCCAACCCTGGGGACGCTGGATATATCCGAGGTTGGTCTTCAATTGCACCTGCCTGAATCTGACTTCCCCGGAGAAATCTGGCCAAAGCCAACATATCCACAAGTCTGGTCAATTAGGGGAGCAAATCTATGTGCCTGGGAGACAGGTCTCCAGACTCCCCTCAATAATCATGAAATCGCCATTGATCCTATAATCGGCAGAGTAGTCATCGGTGTAAATACTTCGGATGAAGGGAATGCCCTTGTTGATCATCTGTTACTTACGTATACCTACGGTGCAGTGGGAGCGGTGGGCGCCCACCCCATATCGCGGCCTCCCTCGTCGCAGGAATGGAATGGTGAGCCAGTCGACCTGAGGGAGGTTAACTTTCATCAGAACCCTAATGGGCTGCAGGATGCACTTGATAATATCCATAGTTCACCCTCCCCTATTGTCATTGAAATTCATGATAGCATGACTCACGAGCTGGACATTAGTGCAATCGGAGGGACGATCGATGAAGACGGTGGTCCAAATCTGCAATTAAACCGGTCATTGATTATACGTGCTGCTGACAATCAGAGACCGATTATCAAGCTTGCTCAACCTTTGCGTTTCAGACCTGCAAACGTCAAAGGTGCAAACGATGATGAACAAAAGCAGTTTGATGCAGTAATGGCAAACCTTACGGTCCGGCTCGAGGGGTTGTATCTCACAAGGGGTGATACGTTTCCTGCAGGAGAGCCGCTGCTTGCAAGAGCCGCTCTACACAGCCTTGAGATCATAGGATGTACACTCGATCCCGGCGGTTTCAAAGAACTCGACGGTGCTCGTGCGCCAATCCATCCTTCAATAAGGCTAAAGAAACCGTATGGATTTACTGATCCGGATGACGAGGAGGCGTTTAATCAAACACCTGAAATCATTCTGCAGCGCACCGTTACTGGGCCGCTGTTCATTGACACAGGATATCTCCTATTTCTAACTGACTCGATTATAGATGCAGGCAGCGGTGTTAATGACGATTCGGCAACCGCCTCATTTTCGGTTTCAGGCGCTGGCGTTGATCCATCGGACTCATGGGGGCCATCGACACAGGTTAATGGAATCACCGTCTTTGGCCGTATGCGGGTGGAGAGCATCAGCGGCAGAGGTGGAATATGGGTTCACACCCTTGAGGTACTCAATAACCAGAAGGGATGTATCAGATTCAGCTATTTCTCAGGAAATGGAGACCGCCTTCCTCAGAACCTCGGGTGTGTCAAGGGAACAGAGGCCCGACTTCTGTTTGTCAGTGAAATATTTGGTAACCCTGCATACGGGCAACTTGCACACACAACCGATTTCAGGATTAGAGAAAGAGGGCCAAATGACGACGACATGGGCGCCTTCGGTTTTCTGTTAGAAGCACATAAGTGGCGCAATATTCAGATTCGCTATCGCGAATTCATGCCAGTCGGTGTAAGACCGCTGCTAATACCAGTCACGTGAGAAGTAATGAAAAACTGAAAGAATTGGCCACTAAGAACACGAAGGGCACTAAGTTTTATGTTTTTTTAAAAGGGTATCCAGTCGATATTTCTGTGTTTCTTCGTGTAACTTCGTGGCTAAAAAAGGTAGGAGGATAAAATGAAGGGTGATTTTTCTAAGTGGGATTTTGACGGCAAGAAGAACTTTAATGGTGTTCTGCACCAGCAGGGCAGGGTTTTGCTCGACAGTGACTGGAATGCCCAGACCCGAATAACCAGCGACTGGCAGGATCAAGCAGGTCGAGACGCTATCGGGCCGGGTGTCGCAGCAATTCCTGCCGGCAAGCCTGATAGTTTCAAGGCACAGAGGGCTTTGGTTAATTCATCAAACATGGTGAAGCTCACGATCAGTCCAGGCAGGGTGTGGGCTGACGGACTCCTGACATATTTACCAGGTGAAGAGCCTGACCCTACAGCAGATATTCAGCGAATAGCCCCCTACCTCCAATCACCCATTCAGAGCCCTTCTTACGATGAATCAACAATCGATGAAAATGTTCGGGATGCGGTCATACTTGAGGTCTGGCGGGAAGCTGTTAATGGTTTTCAGATGCCTGAAACGTTAATAGAGCCTGCACTGGGCGGACCTGATACTACGGAGAGAGTCCATACGGCGATGGCGTTCAGATTGCTCAGGTTGGAAGACGGAGATACCTGTGGCAACATCGGGGACAAACTTAAAGATGACTTTTCGAAAAAAGGGAAGCTTAAGGTTACATTACAGCCAACTACAACTACTCCAGGTGATTGCCCGGTAGTCGAAGGTGGAGGTTACACTGGATTTGAACACCATCTTTATCGTATAGAGATCGCTCAGGTAAAAAGTGGCTCCCCTGCAATGTTCAAATGGTCCCGGTTCAATGGCGGCCTAGTCGGACGGGGAGAATTCAATGCAGCTGAGAAGAAGGTTGAAATAACTGCCAATCTACAGGCGATTATCACTTCCGGACTGATAGAATTCTATCTCGAAGCCATTGAGTATGACCAGAACCTTGGCCATTGGAAAGTCACATATGGTGCAGAGGTCACATTAAACAGCGACAATAAGATCGAATTGCCCGATCCCGGCACTGAAACGTTTGGTTCTATTCCCCCTTCTGATAAAACCGTATTTTTCCGCCTCTGGAACGGGATAAGAGAAATTAGTGATTTCCCCGAAAACCCTTCAGACCCTGAGTTGAATGAGTTACGCGATGGCATCCGGCTGGAGTTCAAAGACTCATCCACAGTTAGCTATGTGCCCGGCGACTACTGGACCTTTCCGGTTCGGGCAGGCGAGATAAAGAATGAGGGGATATTAATTGGTAACGAGATTGGTGGCATAATCGTTGGAGAACTACCAGAGGGAATCCTCTACCATCGTGTACCACTTGCAATCCTTAATTGGAATAATGCAAAGGATATTAGCTTTGATAATAAAGAGATCGATGATTGTCGAGATATCTTTAGACCGCTTATTAGTCAGACCATTTGCTGTTCTTTTATTGTTGGGGATGGAAAAACAACCCATGGAGATTTCGACTCCATAGAAGAAGCACTAAGCCATCTGCCCCCTTCAGGTGGGGAGATATGTCTCTTGCCCGGACTGCATGAAACAAATGTATTCATTGAAGGAAAGCAGGATATCAAGATCAGGGGATGCGATAAGAAAACCAAAGTAATTCCCAGGGAATCAAATCGGGAAGCACCAATTTTTCAAGTGGTCGATTCTCATTGTATCACCCTGGAACATATGGATATGGTCACTTTGGGAGGAACAGCCATTGTACTGCAAGGCACACAACTTGGTGCATTACAAGAGGCTGAAATAGGACACAATCGGATCCTGGCTTGTAAGAATGCAGTCCGTGTTGAGGGTGGAATCGCGATTAACATTCACCACAACAAGATCGGAATGCTGGACAAAGAGGGAGCTGAAGTTGCCATATTTATCATGGGCGAGGATAGCGTGATTGAGCGCAATGATATTGATGTAATCCCTGCAGAGAGTGTTCCACCTCCTGATACACCGGGAGACGATGTTATTCCTGATCCAACTGATCCTTGCGCAGAATTGGAGAAGATTTATCGCCATCGCCATCTCTTCATTAACTATTTAAATCTGATATGGAAGCTTGTGTTCAAAATATCGCCTAAAAATCCTTTCAAGGCTTATGGAGGCATCCAGATCGCGGGTGAGTCCGAAAGAATTAGAATCCTTGAAAACCGGATATCCGGAGGTTCATGGAACGGTATAACACTTGGGAATATGCCTCCGGAAGATATCGATATTTTTAAGGAGATTAAGAAAAAATATGGTTTAAGTGAGTTGTCTGCAGATAGATTAGAGGCTCTCCAGGAGAAATTTAAAAGTTTTCTCTATGATATAGTTATCGAGAGAAATGAGATCAGAAACATGGGACTGAATGGAATAGGAGTTGTTGGGTTTTTCGGCTTAAAAAGGATTGGCTTGGCCGTTTCTGTTGAAGATCTCACGATTTACCGGAATTGTATTGAAAATTGTCTGCAGCAAGTTCCCGAAGAGATCCCGACAATAATGAGAATGGAAATGGGTTTGGGTGGGATTTCCCTCTCAGACTGTGAAAACCTTATCATTCGTGAAAATAGCATTGAGAATAACGGGACGAGCCACCTTGAGCCTGTTTCCGGAATCTTTATCTTACATGGAGAAAAGATAGATATCTCTGACAATCGTATTCTGAATAATGGTCCAAGAACGTCAGAAAAGGATGACGATGCCAGACCTGGAATGCGGGGGGGCATCGTTATCGGACTGAGTTTCAAGAGGGCATTCTATGAACTCTTTGGCGAAAAAGAATTTCTTTCTCCAGACGGCATTCCAGCCGTTAAGGTCCATGACAATATTGTGACACAGCCCCTTGGACAGGCACTCTTCATCATGGCCCTTGGGCCTGTCTCGGTAGTCGGAAACCACCTGACCTCGCAGGGTGCTGATTTCAAGGTGAATCCACTATCATTGCTGGCAGGGACGGTTTTTATCCTTAATCTTGGAATATCTAAAGACCTTATTGGCCGTTTATTATTTTCTTCATTCAAAACTCTTGGTAAAGCTAGTACAACCTATCTGACAGCTGCTCCAGTAACACCATTACTGTATGCTCTATACCTTCCAAGCGGAAACGTTCTTTTTTCCAATAACCAGACCACACTTGATCTGCGGGCCCCTGAAATCAATTTTGCACTGAGTTCACAGTTTATCGCCTCACTGGATGATGTATCCTATGTAGGTAATCAGTCAGAATGCACTTCTTTATTAGACATAGTATTTGCTAATACCGTCATTTATGCAGTTACAGTCAGAACAAACGATAACCGGTTTCAGGAGGGCATTACAAAGGCGCTTTATTCTCTCTTCTCATATGGATTTATGAACACCGCTACTACTAACCAGGCCACTCACTGTCTCCAAGTGCTTGGACCTCTGGCTTACAGGGTTTTTGCTGGTAATACTGTACTTATACCCCAAGCGGTACTTTTTACCATCAAAGTAAGTTGCGAAGAAAATTTCGAGAGGCTTCAAAATCATTACAGTATAGCCGTCAAAAAATAATGTGGAATATAAAACATTAAAAAAGAGAGGTTAGACTATGGGGAAAAGGCAGTTTACCGAAGAGGAGATTTTAGGAAAGATTGATGCTTCTTTTGACAGTGTGGAGAAATTGAGGGGTGAAGGTCTGGACAGGGTTAAATTATTTCATTCTATCAAACACAGGGCACTGGAGAAAGAACAGAAAAGGCTTTCTGGCAAACTTGGTTCCGATCATCCCAGGGTTGTAAAAATGGCAGCCAGGATCAGATATAACAAGAGCATGTTCAAAGAACTGAATGTGGAAATAGAAAAGGCCAAGATCAGTGTTCCCTCATTGAAAGAGAATAGCTGGATGGTCCACGGGCGGGTACTTGATAAGGATAAAAAAGGTGTAAGCGGTTTGACCGTGGGCCTCTTTGATGAGAAAGGAAGCTGGGTTAAAAAATTGGGGTATGGATGCACAGACAAACGAGGTTATTTTTCCATTATCTATCCCAGAAATGGCGAAGAGAGAAAGGAAGTTCCTGAATCTATGGAATTATTCCTCTATGTTTCTGATAAGGATTACAAGATACTGTTTAAGGACAGCGAACCCCTATTTGTGAAGATCGGGCAGATTGATTATCGAGAAATATATCTTACGGATGAAGAAATATGTCCGCCACCTGAACCTGGAGAAGAAATTATCCCAGTAGAACCTGATGCCTGGATCGTAAAAGGAAGGGTCACAGACGAAGAGGGTCGTGGTATTGGCGGCTTGGCTGCGAGCCTCTACGACAAGGATCGCATTTTTGAAGATAGGCTGGGAACAACCCTTACTGATGACGCTGGGAAATTCATGTTCGTCTATAAAACTGAAGAATTTTCCGAGTTCTTTGAAGCAAACCCCGACATTTACCTGAAGGTATTAGACCAAAAAGGAAAGAAGCTTTATTCTTCCAGAAAGAAGGTCAGATGTAAGGCAGGATGCATAGAGTCTTTTAATATAAAGATCAAGAGGACAACAAGAAGATGAAAGCCGTTGCCAAGAAACCTTATCAGGATAGTGCATACAAGAAAAGGCACAATACTGTTCGTTCTGCTCTAAAGAATTTTCATACCATTAACCACAGTCCTCCAGTACCAGTCATCCAACCCAAACCCATCTGCCCATGCGATGGTGGATGCCCTCGATGTGCGCCTGTCATCCAACCCAAACTCATCATAGGGCAACCCAATGACAAGTACGAACAGGAAGCGGATAGGGTTGCAGACCAAGTGATGAGAACGACAGTAGGCAGTAGGCAGAAAGCAGTAGGCAGTGACGTAAATACAATCCAAAAACAGGTGGAAGAAGCCGTTCAACCAAAACCTACATGACCCTTTGCCACCAGTTCCTCGTGTGGGAATAAAGATACAGAAGAAGCCTTACAGCCTAAAACTCTCTCTGAAGAAATAACCCCTTTCATTCAGCGTCAGGAAGAAGAGGAGGAGGAGGAGGAGGAGGAGGAGGAGGAAGAAGAACCTATCATGGCAAAAGGTATTTCCGGAAGTACACCACAGGTAAGAGATGATTTACATACCCGATTAAGCCAGAGCAGAGGCAGTGGTCAGCAACTGCCGGAGATGAGCAAGAGTTTCATGGAGAAAAGGTTTGGAGCTGATTTTAGCGGTGTAAGAGTACATACAGATAGCAATGCTGTACAGATGAACAGAGAGCTAAATGCTCAGGCTTTTACGCATGGTAGGGATATTTATTTTGGTACAGGGAAGTATAATCTATGCACAACATCAGGTAAAAGACTTCTGGCCCATGAGTTGACCCATGTATCACAGCAGCAGAGCATGAAAAGGACTATTAGAAAATTTCCAGCAGATGGAACGCAGTGTTCTGGCTATCAGCCTGGAGAAATAAGCACTTCAAGAACAGCTTCTGGCCACTTAGATCCTGATGTAACATTACATGCACCTGGCCAATTACTTATCGCCGATTTTGGTGTCAGCAGGCAGAATGTCAAATCATCGACTCAGGCAGAGCCATTGTTAATATCCTGGCTGGGAACCTTTGAGTCAGACAATTCTTACAGATTAAAAATTATTGGTTATAGTGGCTGTGTAGGTAGCGATGGTTCTAATACACGTATTAGGCATGGGCGGTCAGAACAGGTTGAAAGGTTATTGGGACCCGGTGCACGTTCACGTGTCACTTTCAGGGGCATGGCAGGTTTGGGAAGTTATGTAACCAATAATAATACTGTTGGAAATCGGGCAAAGAATCGGGGAGTTATTATTGAGTTCAATCAGCAAGCCCCAACCCCAACGCCTCCAACACCTACGCCGCCGGAACATCCCCCTGAGGATGCAAGAATTTGTGGGCCGGATGTATCTGCAGAAGTCACAAGTGTCTGGAGCAGAATTCAGAGTGATTTTCATTCATGGGGATTTTTTCAAAAAGAAGCGGCTTGCCGTCATCTTATTCAACCCATTATCTACAGACGTGGTTTTCAAATCAACAAGGATGCTTTTGATACACTTGGTTTGTACCAGGGTTCGGCCGGATGGATTAATAAGCCTCCGTACCATCCGCCTTGCGCTGTGCCGGGAGGATGTAACACCGATAGCCAGTTCGCCGCCTGCCACGAAGACCATAATACCTGTTCGAATACGGTGCAAGTCGGCAGCGACTGCTGGCTTTCGGGAACACCCAATTATGGAACATTTGGAATCATGATGAGGCTCTGTTGGGGCTGGACTTTACCACTAATACTTTTTCCACCATGGAATATTTATGGCGATGCCTTTTCCTTACCAGCGACAATCTTGATTGTGGAAGCGTATAAGCGTTTATCTGGAGATGACCCTGTTCCGCCCCGCCGTTGGGCAGAGGCTACCTGGCTCAGAGGCCCGGGAGCAGGAGTAAGTGGAGGCAACCGACCACGATGTAGTCCTACTTGCACGGTATCTTATCCAAACATGACAGCCACTGGTGTTGGAAAACGTTTCAATTACGTTTGGGAACCGGTAAAACCTCGTTAATGCAGAAGGCTGGGGCAGAAATAGAATAGTACAAAACAGAGATTAAGGTCTCAACATTCTACATAAACAAGGTTAAAGCATAAATAACAAAATTATCAAATAAGAATAAAATGAAGCCATGAAAGTAGTTGCGCAGAAAAAGCCTGCTGAAAATCATAAGCGGTTGAGTAATATCGCCTCTCCTCATTCTGCCAAACAACCGACGTCTTCTTCTTTATTTTTAAACAATGATATCTTAATTCAACACAAACCCATCTGCCCCTGCGATGGCGGTTGTCCTCGCTGTACGCCTGTAATTCAACCCAAGCTCACCATTGGGCAACCCAATGACAAGTACGAACAGGAAGCAGATCGTGTTGCAGAGCAGTTGATGAGTACGACAGTAGACAGTAGGCAGAAAGCAGTAGGCAGTACCGTAAATACAATTCAAAAACAGGATGAAGAAGAAACCATTCAGCCAAAACCTACATGACCATTCTCGAAGGATCCCTCGTGCGGGGAAGAAGAACCAGTCCAGCCCAAAGCTCTTTCTGAAAAAATAACACCTTTAGTACAGCGAAAAGAAGAAAAGGATGAGGAAGAACCGATTCGGGCCAAGGCCAATGCAGGCCAGACGCCTGCGGTAACTTCAACTATCCATGCAAAGATCCAGTCCCTGAAAGGCGGCGGCCAACCTTTACCTCGATCCGAACGGACATTCTTTGAATCCCGCATGGGCCAAGACTTCAGCAACGTGCGTATACACACTGGCATCAACGCTACCAACAGTGCCCAAGCTGTTCAAGCCAAGGCATTCACCTTGGGAAACAACATCGTTTTTAATGCCGGCCAATACGCCTATAGCAATGATACAAGCCGAGGGCTACTGGCACATGAGCTGACCCATGTTTTGCAACAGAGGCACGAGCGGAACGAAGGCTATGTGCAAAGACAACCGACAACAACCCCGGTGCAATTAAATCAAATTTGTTATCGACCCGGTGTGCAACAGCCGATCCCATCAGCGGCACAACCAGAGTTACACCCTACCTATGAACAATGGCTGAGCTCCTTTACCGGCATGATAACTTTTCATTCTAACGATACCGTAGCGGGCCAGACCGCGGCTAACCGCTTCCGGGTTTTGGGGAGGCGGGCAAGACGCTATGGTGATACCACGGCGACCGCAGTTAATGAACCGATACCGGTGAGCGGTCGCCCAAGACGCGGTGAGCAATTCATTGATCATCCGGCCAACCAGTGGGTGACCAATTGCCTGCCCGCCAATCTCCGGGCTACCGCCTACCAGTTACCTGCCGACTGTGCCGATATCGCCGTGATCCTAAGACATGTTTGGCTGGCTGCCCATCACCGGACAGAACTGTATAGCGGATGGACGGTGGGGGATGCCATTGGCAGGGCCAACCAGCCACGCGCCCGGGAATTGATAGGGAATGTCTACAGTCGCAATGTCGCTGGGATGGTCAATGCCTACTCAGATCAGCAAGGCCAGCGTATTACCAATTTCAATGCCTTGGTGAAGCTACTGCATCCCGGTGACATATTGGTCTGGGAACACAGAGAAACCTACACCCAGAACAGGCGAGTTCGCTCTCGCAGGACCGGTGGACATACACAAACGATTAACAATCTTACCCCCCAGGAGGGTAGGACTCCAACGATCAATGTATTGCAGGGAAATCAGCCCATATTCGGTGGGGCTGCCGTTGACATTTTGCGATCTCAGGGAGTGAATAATACGGACCCAAATAGTTCTGAGGCGAGGCGTTTGCGGAATCTACCAGGAAGAAGAATCGAAAGCTCTACAGCTATCGGCACAGGCAATATCCAACACCCGGTTACGGGAGAGTCCTTATGGGGCGAGATCGACAGCACGAGAGCAGATGGCTCGGTAGCGAAATTTACCATCTTAGTGGCTGCGGGTCCGCCCAAGGCCGCAGCACGTCCAGCCATGAGAAGAATCGGTGGACAAAGGATACGACGTATTTCAGACTGGTTCAGAACCTTAAGGCGTGCCCCCGTCAGCCGCTTATACGGGGTATTCGAGGCGGCCTTACTGGAGGCTCGTTCAATTATCGATGGCGGGGGTACCGTGACCACCCCAGAAGCACAACAGATGGGAATTGCAGCAGGTGAGAGCTTGTGGTCGCGGGCCCGCTCAGCCGCTAGGCGTTTGCAACGCGCGGGTAGTCGATATTCGAGGCATTTGTTGCGTGGTGACGTTGGGCACCGTACGCATTTTGAACCCTTGCATCGGTTGCGCGCAATGATTAGAGCATTAGGTGGCATCCAGCCTCCTGTATACAGGGGCAACCCTACGGCTGCAAACCAGGTAAAGACAACCTTCACGACGGTCGATGCGGAGTTTAATTTTGCCGCGCGTGGTGGTTCAAGTGTAACGTTCAATCGGGGATTGAGGCACGGCGATGAGATAGTCAAAGTGTTGGTAACGGGATTTGATCCCTATGGTCACAGCCCACCAAGACCCGGTGATTGGAATCCTTCCGGTGCTGCGGCCACGGTAATGGACGGCACAGAGATCGGCCTTGGGGGCAGAAATAAGGCGGCGATAGAGGGTGTGGTTTATCCCGTTAGTTTTGCTCAATTCGGTCAAGGTATTGTTGAAAGCGTGGTACAGTCGAGTAATGCGGATGCCATACTTACTGTGAGCCTGGAACCCAATCTACCAGCCAACAGCCAGGTCCAGATCGAACAGTTCACGGTCGGCACCCATGAACTGCGGCGCCTGCAGCCGCACAGGTTGTTTTTCCCGGAACAACCAAACCCACAAAATCTCTTGGCAACGGAATTGCGGGGCGTGCCGACAGGTGGGGCCGCCATTATTGAGACGGCGGCGGACCTGCCCGGCATCGCCCAGGCCACCGGACAGCGAACCCGCCGGGGTCGGGTGATTATTCCGCAGCCAATTATTGCTCGTGGTATCACCTTGCGTTTCAGTAGCACGACTGTTGCCCAACGGGCGATACAGGCATTGGGTTTAACTCAAGCGGTTACCAGTGACGAGGTTGTGATCGACAATGTCGCTACGATTAGGGCTATTTTGGCCAATGCCGTCCGTATATCCGATAGCCGTGGTTTGACCGCTGATATCCGTTTCATAGTCGGCGGCCAACAATTCAGGGCGACAGTGGTGGAGGGGCCTGGCGGCAACTTCTTGTCCAATGAAGTGGCCTACCGAACTCAACGCGAACTGGCGCGGTCGGGTAGTTCCGCTGTCTCTTTCCATACCCATACACCGCCGGCACCGGCTGCTGGGGAGACCATTCCGCAAACCAGTCGCATCGCACGCCGTAACGCCTTGTGGGTGGCACGTAATGCGATTGCACGC
>QIMB01000477.1 GCA_003233615.1 Nitrospirota bacterium | reverse complement strand
ACCTAACGGTAAGGCAGCGGTCTTGAAAACCGCCGGGCGCAAGCCCTTGGGGGTTCGAATCCCTCGCCCTCCGCCATTGTAACCAATTCGAACTCTTGAGGATTCGAAAATGGGGACAACTGTCCCTTCAGCGGACTGTCCCCATTTTCGTTCAAAAACGTTCATTGGTTAAATATGTGTCGATAAATACCCACATTAAATTTAAAATTATTGCCTTGGATTTCAATAAAGTTAAAATGGTAGGGCAAGGCTTTGCCGATGAGATATTCAGGGTATTTCAAAATAACCATCCCCATATCACCATCGAGACGATGAATTGTTGTAAGGCGGTTGATTTTATGATAAGAAGGGCCAAGGCCAAATAGTTGCTTTACAATAAAAGCCGGTTTCACTTTACAATATTTGACAAAAACACCAGGTTTTAATAAGGATAGCGACCATTTAAATGATCCCGGGCTTCGCTCCCGTTGACGGCACTCCTTGTTGATAAATATCAACATTCAAGTTAATTTGTTGTATAACAGCAGGTTAGATCAAATTTCCCCTGTTGTTTAAGGAGTGGGTGTTCATTTATTTGGGCATCTGGATAATAAGAGAGGAGATGTCCCCTCGGGGGAATGAAAAACCTCATCATCATAAGCCTTTGTCAGGCAAGGATTTAAGGAAACAATCAAAATAATTTTTGGTGGGAAGGGAATCTGGCACGAAAATT
The DNA here is from genome assembly GCA_003233615.1 of Nitrospirota bacterium. Lineage (GTDB taxonomy): Bacteria > Nitrospirota > Nitrospiria > Nitrospirales > UBA8639 > Nitrospira_E. Next base: position 39,091 of record QIMB01000477.1, on the reverse strand, counting down.
GCTACTTAATACGGGTAATAGTGCCGCTGTCCGGAAAAACGAAGTTCCTATCATTTTGTTGAGCAAATAATGATTAAATGTATTTAAAGCAACTTTAAAATAATGGAGATTGAAAAATGATAAGCTTAAAAGTAAATATAAAAAAAGTTTTACTGTTTATGGGAGTGATGTTCTTTAGTATAGGCGCGATGATTGGTGCTCCACAGGCAAATGCTGCTTTGTTAAATACAGAGTTGGTTATAAATGGTGGAGCAGAAGAGGGAGGCACAACAGGTTGGATTAGTACAGGTATTGATGCTGTAACGTCTCCTGGTACCCCGGCAGCAGGGTTTGGGTCCTTTGTTTTTACTGGCGGCACAGGTACCATATACTCAAACATTACTACAGACTATTGACGTGAGTGGTAATTCGATCAAGATTGATGCCGGGAAAATAAAATCGATATTTGGTATTGAGCTACAAAGCCGTGCTGATCCAGCTGCTCCATCATATGTGGATACGGCTCAGGTTGACGTATCCTTTCTCGCTGGAGATAAGAGAGTATTAGATTCTTTCTTTTTTGTGGATACAAGCAATGTAACTTTGCCTGACTGGAACTTCTTTTCGGATACCCGCCTACTTCCCAGCGCGACACGCTCAATTAAAATTTTGCTTACCACTGGTCGGACTATAGGCGCGTCCAGTGATGGATTTTTCGATGATGTTTCATTGCAATTGAGTTCGATTCCTGAACCAGCAGCAGTTTGGTTATTTAGTTCCGGCATAATTGGGCTGTTGGCCTTTAGAAGGAGCAAGTCTTTATTGTTGCACCTTCATAAAGCAGGGGCATCTTCGAAGAAAATAATTTAGCGCAAAAGCTGAACCCTTCTTAGAGGTGGCACTTACCGGGAACCCTAAGCATTATCCGGTAAGGAAACAACAAAATATGCTGGTAGTATCCCCAACGGCATTCTTGGAAACTTATCGGAAGAGAAAGTAGCAAGCAGGGGAAAAGTTATTGGGCAGGTAGTAACCCCCATAGAAAGGTACCCCCGCCCTCTTCCTCTTTTAGCAAACATATGCACCTCCGTCTCCCCCCATTCTCCTCTCCCCGGAGCTTTACAATATTTGACAATAATTTATTGCCGGGGGGACATTAATTCAATTGCTTTTCAAGCTGATTTCTGGTATAAGGGAAGAAATTGCAATTTTCTTCAAGAAACTTATTCCAGAGAGGTGGCCGAGCGGTTTAAGGCAGCTGCCTGCTAAGCAGTTGTGGGGGCAACTCCACCCCGGGTTCGAATCCCGGCCTCTCCGTTATATCCTTTCATCCCGGGTTAATTTCTTTAGATTTATGCATAGACATAATAAAATAAAGGAGTTAACTTTTTTGTTCCTATTAGATAGCTTTTGCATGTTTTGCCGGATTTTCCCAAAGCGTGACACAAAAAATAACACGTTCACAAGGGGTGTCGTATTATTTAGTCAACATTAGCCAAGATGTTTTTAGCCCCTGTCTTTTAGCCAAATGTCCGGTTCCAAAGACCAAGTAGGAAAAGCCAAAAAATTATTGACCCATATAAGAGAGGATGCTATACTTAGTTTATGCCATGATGCGTTTGGAAACATTCTTGATGACCTATCCGAGAATGAACAGATGGAACTGTTCCAAGCGATGAATTGAGCTTGAAGAAAATGTTGTGCGGTCAAGACAGCCGACTGTGGAAATTCAAGGTAAACAAAGTTAGCCTGTGGGTTGCTTCCGGGAGCTGGGCGTCAGGCCAGTCTGGTGACTTATGAGAAATAGAACACAAGCTGCGCCACTCATACCGAAGAATAACCACAACAGAAAGTTCCGCTTTTCCGGTCATGAGTCTTTTATATGCCGTTACGCGTGGCTACCGAAAGCGATAGATGTCCTATGTAGCAATCCCAAAGTGTTCGCTGCAGAAAATGAGGCCATGGTTCTTCTGGGTGTTGGGAAGAACATGGTAAGGTCAATCCGCTTTTGGGCCGAGGCATCAGGTATCACCGAATCTCGCGGGCAAGAAGGTATATTCCCTACCGAATTTGGGCAACAGGTATTAGGCAAGAACGGACATGACTCGTATTTGGAGGATGTCCGAACCCTATGGCTCATACACTGGAAACTATCCACCCAAGACAGAGGGCCACTTTTCGCTTGGCATTATCTGTTAAATCAATGGCATGAGCCTGAAATGACGCGAAGTGCGGTTCTGTCGTCTTCCCGGGATGAACTCAAGCACCTTGATAAGCCACCATCTGACACTACCCTCTCTCATCATGTCGACACCTTCTTTCATTCATACGTTCCCACGCGCGGGAAGAAAGGGCTAGTGAGGGAAGATAACCTTGACTGTCCACTTGTGGAACTTGATCTCTTGCGCAGAATAGGCGACAGACAGGTGCCCCTGGATTGCGGTAAGCGCGAGCCAATCTACGCGCTGAATCGGGAGTCGAAACCGGAGATTAGCGCAGAACTGTTCGCCTATTGTCTAAACGATTTCTTTGCACGCATCCACCCTTCGGAATCTACGCTCTCCTTTCGTGAGATATCTGTTGGTTATGCAAGTCCCGGACAAGTGTTTAAACTGCCGGAGTCCCATATCCGCGACCGATTAGAGTCAATCGAGAGGGATACCCAAGGCTTGTTCGTCTACCAGGAGTCTGCAAATCTGCAACAGGTACAGAAAACGTGCAGTGAAAGAGAACGTGTGTTGCTGAAACGCATTTATTCACCGGAGAGCCGACGTGGCTGAACGAACCATATCAACATTATTCAATGTAAGCGGCAGATTCTTACGGTCCGTTCATCTTGAAAGAGACTTCAAAGACCCGTGTGCACTGCAGGGATATATCCTAAGCGACCACACACACTCGTGTCTTGAGCGAATTGCGCAGGGCCTGGCCAGCAATTCGGGACAAAGGGCTTGGCGAATCACCGGAGACTACGGGTCCGGAAAATCGAGTTTTGCATTATTCCTCGCGCATTGGTTTGCAGGACACACACAGGCGTTACCTGTTCCAATCAGACAACGTACGGCCTCATGTCGGACGCTCGGAAGACTGACATTCGTCCCGGTGTTGGTGACCGGCTCTCGCATACCTCTCGGCCAGGCCATTCTACGCGGCCTTTTCGAAACAATGCGGGGGGTCAATGGAAGAGGCAAAAAGTCACGTCTCTTCCACCAACTCGACCACATTCTTGAGTCAGGAAATCGTCCAACAGACGATCTGGTCATCGAGAAGTTAATTGAGGTAAGCAATTGGCTCACAAGGGATAAAAAACGGAACGGGCTACTCCTGATTCTGGATGAGCTTGGGAAATTCCTCGAATACGCTGCCTTCAACCCGGAGCAACAGGATGTGTATCTGCTGCAGAGAGTGGCCGAGATTGCGTCGCGAAGCGGTGCAAAACCAATTTTCGTTTTGGGTTTACTGCACCAGGGATTTAGCGCATACGCAGACCAGCTTTCGCTGACAGGACAACGTGAATGGGAAAAAGTGGCATCCCGGTTCGAAGAGATTATCTTCAACCAACCCATTGAACAAGTTGCGGTACTCATATCTTCAGCCCTGAGCCTTCAAACGGAGCTGCTTCCGAAGAGGCAGTCGTCATATGCAGTTGACTGTATGAAATCTGCGCTGGACGTAGGGTGGTTCGGCGCTGCGCCTGCAAAACAGATCCTACTGCAGAATGCTCCCAAGATATATCCTATTGCCCCGACCGTTCTCCCTGTCCTCGTCAGGATATTTCGTCGTTGTGGTCAGAATGAGAGATCGCTTTTCAGCTTTCTCCTCTCAAACGAGCCTTTTGGCCTCCAGGCATTTGCCGCGGAGAGCACGATAGGCACTGGGGAGCTTTACCAGTTACACCATCTCTACGACTACGTCAGGTTTCACTTCGGACACCGGTTGAGAGCGCAAAGCTATCGCAGTCATTGGAATCAGATAGATTCCATGATTGAGAGTTTTGCGGCCAGAAACGGCACTGAACTCAAGGTAGTGAAGACAGTGGGCCTTCTCAATCTTCTTAATGATAGCGACCTCCTGGCAACGAAGGAAACCATAGCTTTGGCAGTAGGTAGATCAAACACGACCTCTGAAAGAAAACAGATTTGGACGGTTCTTTCCACGCTGCAAAAGGATAAGCGTATCTTGTACCATCGAGGCGCTGCCGGCGGCTTCTGCTTGTGGCCGCATTCCAGTGTTGATCTTGATCACGTGTATGAGGAAGCTTCAAAGTCACTTGGGCCATTGAAGAGTGTCACAAGCATGGTTGAGAAATACGTCGATCCTCAGCCGATTGTGGCTAGGCGGCACTATATTCAGACAGGAAATCTTCGGCATTTTGATGTTGTGTACTGTTCGCCGGCGGCGCTGCAGGAACTCAAGGACCCTGATTATGGTTCCTGTGATGGTATTGTTGCCGTCTGTCTTTGTGAGACGAAGGAGGACCAGAAGAAGGCAAGAACAACCGCTATGCAGAAAAGATTTGAGCAACGTCCGGAAATTCTTATCGCCGTGTCGCCCCCGCTTACAGCATTACACGGTCCTGTTCAAGAAGCGCAACGCTGGGAATGGATTGCGTCAAACACGCCAGAGCTAAGCACTGACCGATTCGCTGCCGAAGAGGTGTCGCGGCAGAGGGAGGCATCACGAATGCTTCTTGAAAAGAAGATCAATGGTTTCCTGGGCCTTCGCCAATTCTCTGATCAGATGTCTCTTGAGTGGTTTCGGCAGGGCAAGAAACTGAGCATACGTTCAGGCAAGAAACTTCTCAGCAATTTATCCGATATTTGCGATGAAATCTACAGCAAGGCCCCAAAGATCAAGAACGAGCTGGTCAATCGTCGTTTCCTAAGTTCCGCCGCCGCCGGAGCCCGTATGCGCCTGCTTGAAAGACTCATCACAAACTCAGATGCTCCTTTCCTTGGCATGGACCCTGAGAGGAAACCGCCCGAGATGTCAATTTATCTTTCGATTCTCAAGGCCGGCGGCATCCACGTTGAATCGGAAGGTTCCTGGAAGATTAGCGTGCCAACGAAGAGCAAAGATACATGCAAAGTGCTGCCATCACTGCAGCGGATCGAAGCTATCCTCAAGAAGCAACCGGACAGTAAAGTCTCAGTTGCCGCCCTGTTCGCTGAATTACAGTGTCCTCCTTACGGCATTCGCAACGGCATACTGCCCATTCTTCTGACGATCTTCGCCAAGATACATGGTCACGAGATTGCCTTCTACGAAGAGGGAACATTTCTGAGTAACCTGGGCAGAGAGGCTCTGCTCCGCTTGACCAAGGCTCCTGATACATTTGAGGTTCAGTATTGTAGCATCGAGGGCGTGAGGGCCGATCTGCTCAAACAGTTCGTGAAGGTGCTAAATCTGGACTCGTCCAATGAAGCAGAGTCATACTTGCTAGACGTTGTCAGGCCCCTATGCGTTTTCGTTGCCGAGTTGCCAGAGTATGTCCACCACACAAAGAAGTTGTCGGCCAGGACGCTCAAGGTCAGAGAGTCCATCCTTCAGGCTAGAGACCCGGCTCGGCTCCTCTTCGAAGAATTGCCGAAGGCTTGCGGGCATAATCCGTTCAATAGTAATGGTCGTGTTGCCGGCAGGGAAAGCGCAAAGGCAATTGCGTGTGCGCGGGATCTGAGTAAGGCATTGAATGAGTTGAGGATGGCATACCCACAACTCAAGGACAGACTGTTCAAGGAGATCAAGGCTGCGTTCGACTTGCCCCGGGATGTGTCAAACCATGTTCGCAGCCATGTTGCAAAGAGAGCTGAGGAAATCCTTCTTGGTGTAACTGAGTCCAGGCTCAAGGCATTCTCGTTACGGCTTCTTGACGACGGCCTGCCGGACTCGGAATGGATAGAATCTGTTGGGAGCTATGTGACCGCGAAACCTCCATCGCGCTGGGAAGACGCCGATGAGGATCTGTTCTCACGTCGGTTGCTTGAACTGACGGAACGGTTCAAGAGAGTTGAGAGTGCAGTCTTTGGTAAGCGTGGCGGTTCGGGTAAGCGAACCGGCATCCGGCTCGCAGTGACGCGCTCAGATGGGCATGAGAAACAAGAAGTGGTATATGTCGATCCTTCCGAGAGCGAGAGGTTACGGCAGCTTCAGAAAGAAGTGAGCAAGATTCTTGCGCGGGATGGCCGTCTTGGTCTTGCCGCTGTGTCAAGGGCCGTCTGGTCTGCCCTCAACGAGAAGGAATAGAGAGAGTATCGTGAAAACACGTCACATACTAAGCCTGTCAGGAGGCAAGGACAGCACTGCTTTAGCCCTCCACATGCGGGACAAGGTGCCGGATATGGAATACATTTTCTGTGACACCGGAGAGGAGCTTAGGGAAACGTATGCCTATCTTGACCAGATCGAAAGCTACCTTGGCAAAAAGATCAAACGGCTGAATTCCAAAGCCACATTTGACCATTGGCTGAAGGTATACGGTGGGTATTTGCCGGCAGCAAACATGCGATGGTGTACAAAGATGCTGAAGCTGCGACCATTTGAAATGGAAATAGGTGATGATCCGGTTGTCAGTTACATTGGCATCCGTGCGGATGAAGACAGAACCGGATACATCAGTCACAAGAATAACATTACCACCGTGTATCCGTTCAAAGAAGACGGTATCGAGTACGCCGGAGTCATGAAGATTTTAAGGGACAGCGGCATTGGCTTACCGCCATACCTTGAATGGGGACGGACCCATTCAGGATGCTATTTCTGCTTTTTCCAGAAAAAGATCGAATGGGTACGCTTGCTTGAGAAATACCCCGAGGATTTTGACAAGGCACAGGCTTATGAGAAATCAGGTGACGGCGGGCTCGGGCGGCCATTTACGTGGATACAGGGTATGCCACTGAGTGAACTGCGAAAGCCGGAAAACATCGCTGCTATCAGGAGTCGGCACGAGGAACGGTTACGCAGACAGCGCGCGCAGCGAGGCAGTAGACGTTTGATCGAGACACTGGCGGGGATGGAGCTTGAAGACGATAGCCCGACGGCGTGCTTGATTTGTCAACTTTGATTACGATTAGGAGAATAGTCATGTCTATCGACGCTATTCACGAAGTAGCTATCGAAGATATCACGGTGAGCAAGCAGAACGTTCGGATAGAGAATGCAAACAAGGATCTCAGCGAACTGGCGGCTAGCATCAAAAAGCACGATTTGTTGCAGCCCGTCGTTCTCAAGGGAACTCATGACAATCCGCCGTATGAGTTGGTCGCGGGACAAAGGCGTTTATTGGCCCACCAACGGCTGGGCAGGAAAAGGATTCGATCTGTGTTTGCAGGCCCCCTCACGAACGAGCAGATTATGCTTCGTTCTCTGGTTGAGAATCTTCAGAGAGTTGATCTTAATCATGCAGATACGGCCCGAGCAATAACTGTATTGTACAAGAAATACGGAAAAAATGAGCGCAAGGTACAACAGGAAACGGGTCTCTCTATTCAGCGGGTAAGGGACTACATATCTATTGAGGCACAAGCCTCGGAGAAGATGAAGAAGAAGCTGGCCAGAAAGAAAGTGTCCATAGCAGATGTGAAACGCGCGATTAGGGCAGCGATGGGAGACATGCGCAAGGCTGAGGAACTTCTCGATCTGATGGAACAGTATCCGCTAAACAAACACCAGAAGAAGCGAGTGGTCGAGTATGGGACGAATAACCAGCGTGCAGCTGCAAAGAAGATCGTCACAGAAGCAATGCGCCCACGGGTCGAGGCAAGCATAATAGTCAGCCTGCCTGAGAAAATACGCACAGCTCTGGAGAAGGCCGTAAAGAATCTCTCCAAAGAGGCAGAAGAAATTGTGACTGATGTTCTGCAGCAATGGCTTGATTCTCAGGGTTTCTTTAAGTGAAAAAGAAAGCGACAAGGAAGAACGACAAGACCGTATCTCCCCGAGACGTGCAAGAAGCACTTGCGGCACTAATCCGCAATACGCGAACTGGGTCTCGGCACCTTTCTCTGGTCGAAATGGAGCAGTGGCTGAAGGTTGCGGTGAATAGGATAGGCAGCTTGAAAGGGGTTGCAGACAGGATTGACCTTTCTGCGAAAATGCTAGGCCAATTTCAATACGTCAGCAGATTGTCAAAGCCTGTTCGGGCGCTCTTCGCTAGCCGACAGATTGACAGTGTGGATGCCGCAGTACATCTGAGCAAGTTATCACGTACTGATCAGTTGTCCGTTGCAAGAGAATTGGCGGCAGGCAAGATTGATACCGCAGACGTGAGAGCGATTCATGATTTTAGCAGACGGAATTTACGGATGCCGATATCCAAGGTAATTGAATACATCAAGACAACACGCAATATCAAGCACTATGTTGCCGAGTTTGTTATAAGAGGCCACACTAGCGATGTTGCACTGTTAAAGAAACTCTTCTCTGATGCCCTTGGGGAAAAGAACGTGTTCTCTCTTGAGGTGGATGGTTTGATAGGAAAGATAACATTAACTGCTTCTGGTAAAAAGAACCTGGCGCGATTGTGTCGGACGGCCGGCTTGACGAGGAAAGGCGTGATAACTTCGATTGCGCAGGGAGATATACTTCAGTGACGGCAAAGAAACAGACGGGTCGCGGAATTATGGAGAAAGGTTTGCTTACAGAAGAGTTCCGTGCGCTTTCCGGTACGCTCGCTACATGGCGCACGAATCCTGAACTTTCCTTGATGGACAAAAAAAGAGATAAGGGACGGGTGCTACAATTTGTGAAGGGATTGCGATTCTCTGCACGTATTGCGTATCTCATTCGCGACATTCTGGAGGGTAAAGATTTGCACGTAAGTTGGGGACATCTTATAGATGAAACAGGTGCGTCATGTTCCCCTGAATGCGACGTTATTATCCATAACCCAGGATGGATTCGGAAATGGACTACCGGAGCTAAGCATCCGATAATGGATTTCAAGTTCATTAAGTGCACGGAAGCCCTAGCTGTTATTAGCTGCAAGTCTCTGACACGAAGTGTTGATGAAAAATATTGTAAAGCTCTAAGACCATACAAGATAAAGAATGTCTTTCTCTTTTCAGAATGTTGCTCGCCCGCAGCTGTAGGGAGACTTAAAGAGAAGGCAAAGGCTGCTGGTTATGCAGGCTTTTATCATCTGTATACGATAAGGAAGGGAGCGTCCTATTTTGAAGTGAATGAGATAGGCATTCTGGAGTTTGTAGAGAAGGTGGAAGCCCTTGTGGTGAGAAGGAAAAAAGTAAAGCGATGAGCGAAAGCGCCCAAAAGGATTATGCTTATAGAAATCACCTTAGTTTAGCTTCGGGTATTTCAGAGAGATAAAGAAGTGACCGAAATTTCGTAAACAGTGGAAAGTTAGTTTGTCATAATTTTCTTGGTTGATCTATCGTCGGGAAGAAAACCATGGGTAATATGAGATTGCTATTCGAAGCCCTGTTCAACGCCTCGACTGAGCGAGAAGTTAACGGAGTTTTATCAAAATATGAAGAATATTTTGAAGTGCCGACAAACTGGCATCCCCTCGGCGGAAATGAAGGCAATTACGCTGTGATTAAGAATCAGCAGTCGTCCCCAATTGCCGCGCTTATTGAGAAGATCATAAACTCCATTGATGCGATTCTCATGCGAAAATGCGAAGAAGCTGGAATTGACCCAAAATCACCAGAGGCTCCGCAGAGCATGGAGGATGCCACCAGACGTTTTTTCCACAGGGATAGCGGGAGTTGGTCCGATACATGGCATTTATCAACGTTCCGTCAGAAACAGGCTGAAGAAATCCAGATTCATGCAGATGGCCCAAGGATGGAAACCTCATTGATCATATATGACAATGGTGAAGGACAGCACCCCGAGGATTTCGAGAAAACATTTCTTTCCTTGCTCCATGGTAACAAAAATGACATCCCCTTTGTTCAAGGAAAATACAACATGGGTGGAACCGGATCCATTGTTTTTTGCGGGAAGAAAAGGTATCAACTTATAGGCTCTCGGAGGTATGACGGGAGAGGCAACTTTGGTTTTACGCTCATAAGAGAACATCCGATGACAGAACATGAGGTAGGAACGAAAAAAGAGACGTGGTATGAATATTTCAAGATCGATGATGAGATTCCTAACTTTTCTATTGATTCTCTGGATCTACGCTTAAAGGGCAGGAAATTCACCACCGGGACTATCATCAAATTGTACAGCTATGACCTTCCGAGCGGGGCAAGATCTGTAATATCCAGAGACCTTAACCAAAGCATTAACGAGTTCTTATTTGAAGCCGCTTTGCCGGTTTACACCATTGATAAAGCTGAACGTTATCCCAAAGATAAGAACCTTGCCCGTGAATTGTTCGGTCTGAAACGTCGGGTAGAAGCCGACGACTCAAAATATGTGGAAGAAATGCACTCGGAAGATTTTCAGTCTGCCACCATCGGCCGGATGAAGGTTGCCTGCTATGTTTTCCGCAGCAAGGTTGATGAACGGACTGTTAAGGAGACAAGAGAGACGATCCGGCGCGAGTTCTTCAAGAACAACATGTCTGTTCTTTTTTCCCTTAACGGCCAGGTCCATGGCCACTACACTTCGGAGTTCATTACAAGAGCCCTCAAAATGCCGCTTCTGAAGAATCATCTCCTGATACATGTGGATTGTACCCATATGACGTACCTGTTTCGAAAAGAACTCTTTATGGCTTCCCGCGATCGTTTGAAAGACTGTGAAGAAACCCGGCACCTTCGCCTGTGCCTGAGAGATCTTCTCTTGAAAAGCCGTTTGCGTGACATTTACAAAAGCCGGAAGGATTCAATCTCCTTGGAGAGTGGAGATACTGCCGAACTGCTGAAGTCTTTCACAAAATCCATTCCACTTAATAGTGAGCTATTGAAGCTACTACACAGCACGTTCAAAATAGATATCCCTAAGGAAAATGGGCATGGAGAGAAAACAAGGAGTAAAGAGAAGCGTAAGCAACAGGAACAACCGTTCATTCCACGACGGTTCCCGAGCTTTTTCAAGCTTGCCGGTGAAGGGTCGGAGGAGAAACCTGCTGCAAAAATTCCCCTTGAAGGAATGCGGACTGTTAAGTTTTTCACGGACGTCGAAGATCAGTACTTCGATAGAACCCATGAACCGGGAGATCTGCAGATTTCACTCCTTAGTTTTAGACCAAATGCGACAACCGGTGGCACAGATCAAGGTTCTCCGAAAGAACTTTCAGATCTTCTTAATGTCAGCAGGTCAAGTCCAAATAACGGCCAGATTAGGATTGCAATGAATCCTACAAAAGAAGCGAAGATCGGCGATCTGATTCAGGTCAAGGCCGTGTTGGGAGGTCCAGGCACAGAATTCGAAGAGTCCTTCTGGGTGCAGATTGTTGATAAACAGAAACCCCCGCAAGTGACGAAGACGAAAGAGGAAATCAGGCCGGAAGCATTAGGTCTGCCGCAATACCATTTAGTTTATAGGAACCCGCATGAAAGTCATCTCACCTGGGAGAAATTCGAAGAGAACACCGGTCAGGATATGGACTTCTTAACAATTATGCATCCTTTTGTAGAAGGCGACAAACTCGTCTCAATCTACATCAATATGGACAGCAATGTTCTTAAGACACACAAGGGACGGATAAGAGAAATATCTGAGGAGCAAGTCGAACTTGCTGAAAAAAAGTACATCAGCTCAGTCTATTTTCATGTTCTGTTCCTTTTTACCATTGCCAAGAGTCGCAACTACAGTATCAAACGTGGAGACGGTGAAGTTGATTTTGCAGACTTCCTGAAGGACATTTTCTCCAATCACTATTCCGAGTTCCTTCTGAGTTTTGGAATAGAACAACTAATGGATAGTCTGAACCTGTAGCCCCTGGTGACCATTACCTTGTTTGTTTTTCATATAGTTTACAGCAAATTCGGGGGGATATGCTACTTAACTCTTAGATAATTATGTATCATGTCCCCGGAATTAGATGCTCAATGGATAAAGCAGCATTTGAGAATAAAAGCATTTTACGGAACATCAGAAAGTGCAGTAAAGACTCAGATATGGATAGCAATCTCTATATATGTGCTAATCGCAATTATCAAAAAACAAGTAAATATCTCCGCGCTTCCACACGGGGAATTCTGGCATGTCTTTGTTAAAGATAGAATCAAATCTCTACACAATATTACAGATTTTAAGTGTAACGGTTTTTGAGAAACTCCCTATTTTGCAAATACTTACAGAATCCGATTACACAAAGGAAACAGACGATTCTCTTAAGCAATTGTTACTCTTTTAGTTATAACCGGACAGTAGGGTTCCATTATAAATTATGAACTGGTACAATTTAGAGGGGCAATGCCATCTACGGTCAAAGACGGAGAGACATATTGCCCAAGCACGGAATAAAATTAATTGAGTTCTCTGCAACTGATTTTCCCTACAAAAATCGCAGAAAATTACTGCAAATCGAAAAAGAAGATAGAAAAATAATCAGAAACGGATTACTGAAATTAAAGCATCACCTTGTCAGTTAAGCCTCTAAGATATATCAGGATCATATAAGGAAAGGTTTTTACTTTTTTTTATGTGTAAGATTAAAGTGCTGGGGGCTTCATGAATGAAATCTCTCTTCCAATTGACTTCCATGGATCATGTGATTGGGCACCTCTACGTCCATATTCCAATGGGGTGAGGCGTATTATAACTGAATTCTCAAAGTGGGCAGAGTATGAAGAGGCTCGGTTCTTACTAGTTGCTCTCAGGCAAGCATTTCCTAATATCTGGGAAGAAAGCACACGTGTTGCTGACATTGCTATCGTTGATCCCATGGCAGTTTTTGCTGCAAACGTCTATTACGATTTGTCAATGCAATATCCTGCTTGTACTGCTTTTGCTGTTAATAGTCCCAAAGGACCGATACATGCTCACTGTCTTGACTGGGATTCTGGATTTAATGTTTTACGTGATCATTCGCATCTCTTTAGGTTTATATCCCAAGGCGAATCAACAAAATTCTTATCTGTGGGGTGGCCGGGATTTCTGGGAGTATTCGTTGGTATTGCTCCGAGCCGTTTTGCAGTGACATTGAATGCTGTATGGTCGGAAGACGAAGGCAGCTTAGGTGAGCCAGTGGCATTTCTTCTACGGAAGGCATTGACTGAGATTGAGAAATTTGATGATGCTGTGATATTTCTTGCTGAGGCAAAAATTTCTTGTAACTGTCTTCTTCTTGTTAGTGGAGTTCATCAGGGAGAAATCGCAGTTATTGAGCGAACACCACTTCGGAGTATTGTTTGTCGCACTGATAGAAAAGTTCACTTAATTACAAACCACTATTGCTTGCTCGAAGCTGGGTCTAATAAGCCAGGTTACATACCAACTGGACAGGAACCTGTTGGAAGAAATTCACGTGGACGGTATAAAGAGGTTTTAAAACAATTATCGCTCGAGATTCCAAGAAGTATGAAAGCGTGCTTCTCGCTTTTAGCATTACCCCCTTTCTGTCAACCGATTACAGTACAACGTGTGGTTATGAGGGCATCAACCGGTGAGATTTTAGCTTCACCGATAGTAAAAAACTCAATGAATAAAGTGACATGTGTTTAATAGGAACAAGTAACACTTGCTTCCTCATGTTAAGGCTAATATGGATAGTTGCTCTGAAAAATCGAATAAGAACGAAACAGAATTACAGCAACTGAGGTCTGTTTCAACAAATTCTACGGTGGATTGGGTAATTTGTGCAATAGCAAGCATCAAATCTAACAATGTAGCAATTGATGACAAAAATGGCACCTTAACCTATGCCAAACTTTTAGCAAACGCTATGGTTGTATCTGAATATCTCCTTCAGGCTAATGTAAAGACTGGTGACCGCGTGATTATACTATGCCCGCGGAATGGATGTAGTCTTTCTGCAGTGTTGGGAGTTCTTATGATAGGAGGTGTCTATGTTCCTATCTCTCCTAATTATCCAACTGCAAGAATTGACTACATCGCAAAAGACAGTGCGAGCCATCTTGCTATTGTTGATCAATCGTACTTAGATAAATGCCCCAAAAGAGTCAATGCTCTTATTATTCAAGACATCTTAAAATGTGAAAACAAATTGCTTGATTATCAAACTCGCAAATCAGCTCTATCGGATGGGAATACAAGCCGTGCCGCCTATATCTTATATACTTCTGGCTCGACTGGAAGACCCAAAGGTGTGGTTGTTCCTCACTCAGCATTAATGAATACACTAATATGGATGATCGGAGCATTTGATGTACGTGCTGGTGAAAGTATTCCTCAGAAAACTCCGTGGGGATTTACGGACTCTCTATGGGAGATGTTTTTGCCTCTATTGGTTGGCGGAAGAGTAGTCTTTATTGATGACGAGACTGTCATAAATCCAATTGCGTTATATCACGAACTCAACGAAAACAAGGCAGTGGTTACACAATTTGTGCCATCAGCACTTTCAACATTCCTCGATGGCGTCTGTCGGGAGATTCCATCTCCTGCATTACCGAGCTTACGTTGGATTTTGAATGGTGGCGAGGAGTTGCCAAGGAGCCTCGTAGATCGATGGTTTAATGTGTTCCCGAACATTGGCTATGCCAATTCTTATGGCATGACCGAATCAGCTATCTATGCGACGTGCTATTTCATGAAAACTGCTCCAGTGTGGGGGATGCGTAGAATTCCAATTGGCAAACCGATCACTAATGCAGAAGTCGTTATTATGGGAGAGAACAACGAAACACTTGAACCAGATCAGGTTGGTGAGATTTGTATTGGCGGTAGGAGCCTAATGAACTCTTACTGGGAGAAACCGGAACTTACATCACAGGCTTTGATATCACATTCACAAACTGGTAGAACGTTTTACCGGACCGGGGACTACGGTTCAGTCAGGTACGATGGTCAGATTGCGTATCTTGGCAGGAAAGATCACCAAGTCAAGATTAGGGGCATGCGCATAGAACTAGGAGAAGTAGAGCGTGCGTTGCTCGATCACCCCTGTGTAAAGCAAGTTGCCGTTGTGATTCATGGGGAGGGAGAGAATAGAACCCTGATTGCATTCTACACTGTATATGAAGATGATCCAGATGAGAAGGCTGTTCTCGATCATTTAGAAGGAGCCCTCCCAAGCTATATGATCCCGACTCGATGTGTTAGACTGGATTCTTTCCCGGTAACAGCCCACAACAAAACTGATCGTGCCAAACTACTTCGTATGTCGCTTCCTGTTCGTAGCACCAAGTGTGTCGAAAAGCCCTTGCTTGGAAGTGTTGCGCACGATATCTACCAAGTTTGGGCTGAAGTGCTTGGACACGAAGGCTTTGGTATTGATGAAGGATTTTTCGCTGCTGGTGGCAATAGCCTCCTACTTGTACGCCTCTATGCTAGATTTCCTTCTGTTTATCAGCGTGTTGTGAGTATACCAGATTTATTGCATTACCCAACGATTCGTTCGCTTTCTCAAAAGATTCAAGAGGAACTTGCAGAGCGTTCTATCTCTATCCCTTCAGGTCCAATGGGGACAATGCGAAATCCAGCAGTGCTTAAGTCTTTAAGAGATCCTCTAAATCACGAGGCATAGAGTAATATAATGTCAGATGTTTCAATAACAGATATCGCAATTACAGGGCTCAGTTGCAGGTTTCCGGAAGCACGATCTATTTCTGCATACCACAATATGCTTAGCCATGGGAAATCTGCATTTAGAGATCTGTCCTTGGACGAGATTATCGCTACTGGAGTGCCTTCTTCGGTTGCTGCTGATCCACATTATGTAAAAGTAGCGGCTCCGCTTAAGGGGATTGATGAGTTTGATACGGAGTTTTTCCACATTACATCTTCTGAGGCGGGAATGATGGATCCTCAGCACTATCATTTTATGGAGTGTTCTTATGAAGCGCTTCAAATGGCTGGTTGTTTACCAGAGACAAAAAAATCGCGTATCGGTGTGTTTGCCGGCGCAGATCTAAGCTATTTTGCGCTCCGACGGATCCCTGATGATGCACTTTGGGATCCTGTTGGATGTTGGCGTGAACTGTTGGGCAACGACAGCCATTTTTTAACAACATACATCTCTCATAAGCTTGGCCTGTGCGGTCCAAGCATTGGTGTTCAGACCGCCTGTTCAACCTCGCTTGTCGCAGTGCATCTGGCTCTGCAGGCACTAATAGCAGGTGACTGCGATGTAGCTTTGGCTGGTGGAATATCAATACGTGGTCCTCAAACCCGTGGCTATCTTTATCGTGACGGTGGCATATTGTCTCAAACAGGTATATGTAGACCATTTGATAAGCGTGCGGATGGCACTGTTCTTTCTAGTGGTGTGGGTGTTGTTGTGTTAAGGAGGCTGGCTGATGCTATCTCCGAACAGGTTCCCATTTGGGCGGTGATCAAGGGCTCTGCTGTTAATAACGATGGAAGCCAGAAGGTTGCATACACTGCCCCTAGTATTGAAGGCCAAGCGGCAGTCATTTCAGAAGCTCTTTCTGTTGCTAGGATTGATCCGTCTACTATTGGATACGTTGAGACGCATGGTACGGGTACCAAGATGGGAGATCCTATGGAACATCGAGCCCTAAGCATGGCTTTTGAAGCAGCGTCTTCTGCAAGGTCGCTTTGCTATATCGGCTCAGTTAAGTCCAATTTTGGCCATCTCGAGAGTGCTGCTGGTGTAGCTAGCCTTATTAAGGCTATTCTCTCTGTTAAGTATGGTGAAATCTATCCAACCCTAGGGTTCTCTTCAGCTAATCCAGAGATCGATTTTGCGAGGAGTCCTTTAAGGATTGCCAACCGTAGGGCAGCTTTCCCTCTTTTATATAGCTCTCGGAGGGCCGCAGTCAGTTCTTTTGGCATAGGAGGGACAAATTGCCATGTGGTGCTTGAAGAGACGCCATTATTATCACATGTATTAAGCTCCCATTCAAGATCTGATTTTAAGGCCTGTTCTTTCCGTCGCACGCGAGTCTGGTTTCCGCCAGTTATTGCGACGTCAGTTCCCTCTCTTCGTGCGTCCGTGTCATTAGATACCCGAAAGCCATATACTGTGCTCGAAGATTTATGGAAACAGGTCATAGGTAGAAGGCCAAATCCATCAGATCAATTCATTGAGGTCGGGGGAGATTCGCTAAAGGCTACGCAGTTATCAGTTAAAATCAAGAATGCGTTTGGAGTTAATATATCGATAACATATATACTTAACGCTTCAAGTTTTTCTGATCTCGTGAAGACTGTGGTGCAATCCAAAGAATGTGATAAAGAAATACAGTTTCCTCTGACGCCAGGACAGCAAAGCCTGTGGATTATACGGACGATAAATCCAGAATCGCCAGCTTATACTGTCCAGGCAGTTTTCCGTCTCAGCGGAGTAGTTGACGTTGAAGCCCTACATCAAGCATTGTCAGATCTCATACAGAGACAGGATGTATTCCGAACTCGGTTTTGCGAGATAAATGGGCAAGTCTATCAGGAAGTGCTCACGGAATGTGATCCCGTACCTTGGGAACTGGTAGATGGTACTTGGGATGAGATATCTGCCTTGGATCACTTGACAGAACATGGCAAGATGGTCATTGACCTAATGAATCCACCTCTGCTATCTGTTAAGGTAATCCGCATAACAGAAACCGTTTGCCTAATTTCAGTTATTTCTCACCACATTATTTCGGATGAGTGGTCTGCACAAATAGTGCTAAGGGATATACTAGAGTTTTATGCTGCACGCGTGAAGAATGGGGAGCCTGCCTTGCCACCGTTGCCGATGATTTTTGGCGATTACGCCAGAAATCAGCAAAAGTGGTTGGTCTCTAAATTGGCTCAATCCAGGGTGAATTACTGGAAGTCTAGGCTGCGGGGTTGCCAAAACCTCGATCTTCCTTATGATCGTCCCCGTCTGCAACAGAGGGCGTATAGGGGTTCTATCGTGCCCTTCAACCTAACAGCCAAGAGATATGAATTAGTTAGAGCGCTTGCTCAAGAGTACAAGGCAACCCCGTTTATGGTGCTTACTGCAGCACTCAAGATATTGCTCGTCCGGCACACCCGACAGTCAGATATCTGCATAGGCACCAACATTGCAGGTCGGGAAAATGCAGAGGTTCAGGATGTAGTTGGCCTGTTCACTAATACTGTTCCATTGCGTACCGATCTTTCGGGAAATCCAACATTTGTAGAAGCTCTTAAAAGAATAAGAAACACTGTGCTAGAAGCCTATGATCACCAACTCCCGTTTTCAATGGTTGTCGATGCTCTTAATCCGTTCAGAGTCGCTTCACGCAATCCCTTCTTTGATATATTGATTGCATTTCAGAGTGTTCCACGTCCCAAAGTCGCAGTGCCAGGGCTAATCGTTGAGCCTGTGCCCGTGCACAATGGCACGTGCAAGTTCGACATTGAGTTAACACTGGAGGAGTTGGACGACAAAAGGTTGGCAGGGAAATGGGAGTATGATTCGGAATTGTTCGATTCTCGCACTATTAAGAATCTGTCACAGTGCTATATCCAGCTCATCGAATCTGTAGTATCTAAACCAGAAGCACATATATCACAGCTATCACTTATCTCTGATATTGAACGATATACCCTGCTGGAGAAATGGAATCAGACTGAGCTGGATTTCGGTTTTGGTAAGCAAAGTTTTTGGGATCTCTTCAAACGGCAGGTAGCCCAGAACAGTGCATCTCTAGCCATTATCGCATCGGACGGATCAGCATCTACATATCAGGAATTGCTCCATCGTTCTCAAACCTTGGCTGCACGGCTTCATGCCAATGGGATAGTCACCGGAGACATTGTTGGTGTGTTTTGTCATCGTTCAGAATCCTATGTTCAGGCTTTGCTATCTATTATAGCATGTGGAGCGGCCTTCCTTCCCTTGGACGTTTCTCTGCCGGACTCACGCTTGTCCAATATGATACAATCAACACATGTGAATCATATTGTTACATCTGAGCAGTATTTGGATCGTTTTACTATACAGATAGAGCCTGCGGTAGAAGGAACAATTACAAAGACGGTGATTGACCAGTTGAGTGACAATTTTTTCCCGCAGGAAACATTTACTCGTCCGACGATGGATCTTGCTTACGTTATTTACACATCTGGATCCACAGGTAAACCCAAAGGAGCAATGGTGCATCAGGCAGGGATGCTCAATCACCTATATGCAAAGATTCATACACTTGGCATGAATACTTCCAGTAGGATAGCATTCACTGCTCCAGTGTGTTTTGATATCTCTATCTGGCAATGCCTTGCTCCTCTTTTAGTAGGAGGCGCAGTTGTCATAGTAAGCGATGAACAGGTGATGGATGTCCCCGTTTTATTGAAGCGGCTTGATACAGATCACGTGGACATAGTTGAAATTGTCCCATCGTATTTAGATGTGCTCCTGGGGTATCTAGCCCATCATAGGAGAGAACTGTCACATTTGAGGTATATGCTTGCTACGGGAGAAAAACTTACCGTCGAGACATGCCGACGATGGCTTGCCTTATACCCTGAAATACCCATTGTAAATATGTATGGACCCACTGAGTGCTCTGATGATGTGCTTCAATACATTGTTGCGGAGGCTCCATCTTCTAATATTGATAGTATTCCAATCGGTAGACCGCTTCCGAATACGAAAATCTATATTCTTGATGACGAATATGAACCTGTACCTGTAGGAGCAATCGGAGAGATCTGTGTGGGTGGAGTTTGTGTGGGACCTGGTTATATTAATGAGCCCAAACGCACGTCGGAGTCCTTTATGTCGGATTCCTTCGCTAATAAAAAAGGGACCCGTTTATACAAGACCGGGGACCTTGGAAAATGGCGGCACGATGGTAATGTTGAGTACCTTGGCCGGTTGGATAGTCAGGTTAAGATACGTGGGGTTCGTATTGAAGTGGAAGAGGTCGAGGCCATACTGCGAAACTGTTCAGAAGTTGGTGATTTGGCTGTTGCTCCGGATAATGATGGCAGGGCTCTTGTTGCTTTGGTAACACAAGCATCCAATAAATCTTGCATTGACTTTCAGATTTTACGAGAATATGCTAAAGTCCAATTGCCAGCTTCTATGCTTCCTTCTTCTTTTTTGCTAACGGAAGTGATACCAAAAACCCCGTCAGGAAAAGTGGATCGTGTTGCTCTTCAAAAAATGGTGTTGGTTAGAGGTTCCGCTAATGAGCTATCGAAGACTCATGGCATTTTCCCGGAGCAATCAGATCATATGAGCATATTGCATAGAATATGGTGTCAAGTACTTGGCCGGGATTTCGTACCAAATGATACCAATTTTTTTGACATTGGTGGCGACTCTCTCAAGGCCATTCGTGTTGTCGCGATAGCGCAAAAACAGGGAATCAAGGTTACAGTAGCTGATGTTTGTGCTCATCCCAGCTTGCAGGACCTATCGGATTCTTGTGAAAATTTGGTTGTGTCTTGCACATCTATAGCCAGGCCAAAAGCCGCGTCGCAATTGACTCGTGGAGAACGATGGTTTCTTGCTCAAGACTATATAGATGCCCATCTGTGTGATAGTGCATTCTTATTGGCTCTTGCGCCACAAATCAAAGCGAACGTCATTGAGGAGGTTATTGAATCTCTCTGGAATAGGTATGATAGTTTAAGGGCCAAGTATTGGCATGAAGATGAGATTGGATGGCAGAAGGCAATCCTACCATCCAGTGTTCCCGTACCATTCTCGATTCTCGATATTTCAGGTGGTCCGCAGGAGTGGATTAGACGGACCATCGCAAACGAACGTAACCGCACGCCAGGCAACAATGGACCTTTGTTCCGCGCAACTCTGTTTATGAATTGTGATGAACTCTGGCTTCTGGTAGTGGCTCATTATTTGATATGTGACCTTGTTTCATGGCAGATTCTTCTGGATGATTTTGAATTGGCATTTTCGCGAGAACATAGGCTTGTTGCACCTAAAGAATCAAGGATGGATCGACGAACTGTTTTTATTCCTTTTGAGTCAAGTGAATTAGTGTTTGATTTATCCGTACAAAAGACCAATCGCCTTTTAGTATTTGCCAGAAACAATGACTACTTGATAGAGATGATACTTGCTTCAGCGATGGCATGTTCGGTTACTCACGCAAGAAAGAAGAAGGACGTTTATATGGCTATTGGTATACATGGCCGGCACTGTGAGGCAGGTGAGAACGATATGCAACGAACTGTTGGACGTTTTTCCTTTCCTGTTATGTTTAAGGTTGAAGTGAATAAAGAAGCAAAGATGGAACAGGTGCTGCCAAAAATGAACGGCATGCTGTTGAATAGCTTAGAGAGTGAGAGGTACTACCCAAAGGATATGTGTATTGAGCAATTGAAAATAGCAATAGACTATCTTGGGGATTCAGCTGTATGGCAGGAGAACAGCCGTGCAATACATTCAGTGACCACAGTTAATCGAGAACGTTCTTCACGTCCCGCAACAGAATGTGATGTTGAACTTCTTGCTGAAATCTATGATAATATGTTGCGTCTCAAATTTCAATTTACTCAACCAATGCAAACTTATATTGGCAAAGAGTTAGTAAAAGTGCTTAAGGCTTTTATCGGGAGAATTTAACATAAAAACAAGATCATCATTGTATTGGGCTATTACAGGTCAATGTCAGCTCGCTTGTCGCTACTGTTTTTACGAGACAGGGGTAAATCCTAGGCCTAACCGCTCTGTTGGTATTTCGCATGCAGAATGCATCATTAATAGTATTGCGAATTGCTTTGATCATGTATTTTTCACTGGCGGTGAATGCCTTCTTAATCCGGCGTTTTGGGAAATAGTTAGATTAGCACGGACAGTAGGTTTGGCAGTGTCTTTCCTTACGGATGGTATACTGCTTGATACGACCACGGCAAACAACGGGCTGCATTATGAAGTGTCGCAAGTCGCTGTATCGTTAGATTCTTTGGATCCAGAGGTAAACGAATCTCTGAGGCCTCTTCGAAATGCTAAACAAGGAGTCACAAAAAGGATCATTGCGAATTTAACTGCTCTGGCAGATCGACCAAACTATCTACCGGTTACCATCATACAGACTGTATGCCTATCCAATATTGATTCAATATTACCTATGATGCAATTCTGTCAGGAATTGGGCTTCGATCTACTAGTCCATCCAGCTGAGATCCCGGCATTTTTTACTAGTCTGGACCATATGCGACTGCGTTCTAGTTGTAGTGTTGACATTACTAACCTCGAAAGTGCGATGCTTGCGTGGGCAAGTACTCATAAGGGGCGAAGGAAATACACTTGTGTAGCACTTGACTTCATTCACGGAAAGTCTCCCGTAGGAATGAGTTGTCCAATGGGAAGTGACCATTTCTTTCTAAATGCTGATGGAAGTTTATATCCATGTTTTCATCGGCAGGATCTTCGGATTGGAAACGTTTATGAGACTGATTTGAAAGTGCTTTTGAATAAAACCATCCCGGAAAACCTCAGGACTGCCCAATGTGCAAGTTTGGGTTGTGCCTGTATGCTGGAATAAAGTAGAAGGGGTTTTGAACATAGTGACTACTGAATTTATTTCAATGCTAAGTGATATGGTAAACAAATGCTGTGCAGTCCTAAAAATGGATTCAAGGGTAACGTCCATTTATTTGATTGGATCCCTATCTCGTGGTGATGCAGATGTTAATTCGGATGTGGATCTCTGTATTCTGGTGAGTAAGGAAAATCACGATTCAATTATTAAGGATGCTGATAATATTGCGGCTGTTGTGGGGCCAGTATTAGCCAGCGGCTGGATTTGTGATTCAACTTGCTATTCTGCCTTATATGATGTATCTGGTAAGATAGTAAAAGTTGACTACGATTATTATAGCATGAAGAATTTACCTGATTTGATTGCATTGTCAATGAGCACGATGACTTATCTCTTCGATCGCAAACTTTTGTATGACTGTTTTGGTAAAGTAGAAGATATGTTTAAAGCAATCAAATCTAGCCAAGTGCAAGCTATTTCGCACCAGTCGCACACTCCATTTTCTATAAGTGCATGGTCAGTTGTTCGAATGGTCCGTCGAGGAGAACTTCTTGAAGCGTTAGATATCATGAACCATATGCGTGACCCAATTATCACACGACTCTTGTGTCAGATTTACAATGTGCCATTTGAGAACTATCGAAGGATGGAAACGAAATTGCCAGATGAAATTTTGCCATGGTTAAAACGAACCATAGCCAGACCAACAAGAGATGCATTATTGACTGCTTTGCGGGAGTTGGTCGGATTATATCTCTATGCAAGTAACCTGCTTGGAAATAGCATTGGGAAACAGGAATTTATTGCTTGTGATCGCATAATCAAAGAGAGCGTTCAGCCATTTAGTATTGCTAAAAGCAATGACAGTAGATTGGATTCGCTGAATACCGATAGTAACGAAAAGAGGGGCTTGCAATGAAACGAATTTTTATTACGGGATGTGCCCGGAGCGGTACAACACTTCTGAATCGACTATTCCATTCCTTCGAAGATACGGAGGTTGTTAGCCCTGAGACCAGCATAGATGCCTTCTGTGCTCTTTCAAGTGATAACAGTGTTTTTGTCGCCAAGCGGACTCCCCTCACGATTCTCTCTGTTCCTCTTCCCGGGATAGAACTTGAGCGTCAATTGAAACTTATACATCAGCATGATATTCAAATAGTCAATATTGTTCGTGATGGCAGGGATGTTGTTCACCAGAATCCTACTGGTCCACGTGTCAATGTAAACCGCTGGATTGGCTGTATATTGCAAGCTCAGCGATTTAGAAAAGATATTGCACTGCAGGTAAGATACGAAGACTTGGTCAAAACACCGGATTTGGTACAGGAACATCTCGTGACAACACTGAATTTGCAACCTACAGCACCTTTCAGCAACTACCCATCTTTTGTTCCGGACAGAGTTTTTGAGGAAATTGAGTACTATGCTTTTCCCTATTATAGAAAACGTCCTATTGACCAAACATCGATTGGCCATTCCCCCGTGGAGTGGAAGTCTCTTTGCACTAACGACATCGAACGGGATTTTTTTGAGAGGACCCTTGCCCGGCTTGGATATACGAGTGCTGAGGATTGGGAGACCTGGTCACCGGACGTTCTGTTGAGAGAAGAGGCCATCTTCAGATATCTGTCCCGGTTGCTAGGATACTGTTATAACTGATTGAACATAAAATTAGCGCAGATTTGAGAATAGAAAGGAAGGTATTCAATGGGCGACCGTTTCAACTGGCTACACTTGTCGGACTTGCATTGGGGTGACCCGAGATGGAATAATTGTAACTGGCCTGAAATCCGGGACGAACTTTGCAAGGATATTAAGAATATTCCTCAAGAATGGGGTCCTTTGAATGCAGTCTTCTTCACAGGAGACTTAGTATTCAAGGGATATCAAGATGAATACAAGAATATGCAAAAAGACCTTCTAGAACCCTTGTTTAAGAAGCTTGGTGAGCTTGGCCATTCCCCTGTTTTGCTGGCCGTGCCAGGAAACCACGATCTTCAATGTATAGACAAAATTAAATGGCCGAAAGACGGAAAGTTTCTGCCCCAAGCAGAAGAACTTGCAAAGCCAGGAGTGTTCAAAAAAACCGACAAAGTTGAGATATACAAGATAGGTGAGGCGGGTAAAAGGACTAAGATAGAAGACAATATTAGAAACCTTCTCTTGAATGAAGAAACCTCGCCGTATCGAAAGGTGATCAATGAAGCCTTTAAAGAGTACTTGAAATGGTGGAACAAACAGCCATTCCGACTGGGCAGGGACAATTCAATTTTTATTCAAGATAAAGGAATATTGCCAGGCGATTTTTCCGCTACGTTCAAAACAAAAGGAGGCAAGCGTATTGGTGTTCTGGGCCTAAATACAGCTTTCCTACAACTAAAGAAAGATGAGGGGAAAAAGTATAAGGGGCACCTTGCCTGGGATAGACGTCAATTCCAGGCTGTATGCTGCGGCAAAAACGATGAGGTTGATTGGTGGATACGTCACCATGCGTGCATTCTTATGACCCACCACGGCCCCGCTTGGATAGACAAGAACCTTTACCCCGAAGTTCGTCGATCGAACCGCTTCACTGTCCATCTCTTTGGCCACACGCATGAAGAAAAATGGTTAAATATAGTGGAAGATGGAAAGGAGAATGGCCATAGCTGTCAATGCCCTGCGATTATTAGCTTGGAAACGTATAATGGCGGGCAGGGTGATAAGATAAAGCGTACACATGGTTACGTGGCTGGTAGTATTATGTTTGAGGACAACCAGAATGCGAGTCTTTGCCATTGGCCACGGATAATGAAGAAAAGCAAGAGCTGTGGTTGGGAGCCCGAACCTGGTTATCCAACCCCCGATGGGTGTAGAGCTTTACCCATTCGTCTCGACTCCACACTAGATCCCGAACCAAGTAAGGAGGAATGTCAAGCAGCCTTGAAATGTTATCACGAACATCTTGTGTCAGTTTGCAGCGAAGTGCCATTGGAGAAACTTATTAAGAAGAAAAAGAATGGCAAACCTATTACGCTTGATCAGATATTCATAGATCTAAAACACTATCGAAAAGGTTTAGTTGAAGAAGTTTGCAGTGAGGAGGAGCATTCAGAAGACAGGAATGAAATCGAAAAGGCAAAGACTATCATGTCTGCCGCAAATGATAATGATACACTTGCAATTTTTGGAGAGCCTCGAAGCGGGAAATCTGCATTTGTAAATTATTTGATATTAAAGTTAGCAAGAACATGCCTTAACGAGGAGGATGGCAGTATTCACAAGGAGTGGGAGCACGAAGGACTTTCCCCTATTCGAATTTCCATGAGTGGATTCGCTTTGGATGCCCAATGTCCTGATAAAGACGAATCCCCTAGTGCAATGTGGAGTCATATTCATAAAGAACTCACGAGCATCAATGTGGAATATTGTGAGGATATTATCAGGCAGGATCTTGATGATGAAGACAAGGACTGCTTGGTTGTATTCGATGATCTGGACACATATAAAACGAATGATCAGTGGGGTAATGTTGGCCAAGCTATTGATTGTTTTATGCGTTGGTATCCATCTAATCGATTCATACTTACTTGTACGAAAGATTCATTTACGAAGCTTGATATTCAGGATCGATTCGAGAAAGATGTTACAATCGGAGAATTGAAGTGGAATCAAATCAAAAATTTTATTACAAAGTGGTACCATGCTTTGGTTCCCGTAGTACACATGTCTAAAAAAGATCTAGTGAAAGAGAAAAATGAACTTATTAAATGTTTGAACAAAGACGTAAAACATTACACCGCTCGTGGGCAGATTGCTAGAAACCCTCATCTCTTAACAGCTCTCACTGTAATTTACACGCGTGAACCTCGAGAATTGCCAATTAAGCAATCTGAATTGTATGAATGTATCGCCATAATATTTGCTAAACAAATTTGCGATTCATCTGTCATAGACAAAGAGCTGGAGAAGTGGCAAAAAAATGCTTATGACCTCTTGAATAATAATACTTCAGAAAACAAACCTGTGTCCGGTTTTCCAGATCCCAAACTGATAGATTTCTTAGCTGGTCGTCACATGGCTGATAAGATTGTGGGATTCGACAGGAAGCTATATGAATTGCTGAAAATTAAGGATTGCAAACTTGCTGCTTGTTTAGCCGTAGAATACCTTCTGTCCAAACGAACTCGCAATTGCGCTCAGGATCAGTATCACAAGAAAACTTACAAAGCTCTTGACGCGATGTATAATCTCTGTCCTTCTTCCAACCCCAAAACTGAAGAGGCTTGGCGAGGTATCCTGTGGGCCGGCCTCATGCTGAAAAATGCACGCGATGCAAAGAATCTAGGCGAGACCATTGAGGATAAGTATAAGCCTGATGGAGGTGAAACCTTTTTAAAACGTATACGTGAGCATATTGGGAGTCTTAAGGAGGAGGGTAAATGTAAATTGCTGGAGCCATGCGAAATTGTGGAAGCAGGCACAGTTCTTAATCATATAGAAAATCTTCTTGCCGAAGAATCTTTCGGCAATGAAAAACTGAATATCGAATGGCGTGAAGTGCCTGCTGGACCTTTCCTAATGGGCAGTAATAAAGATAAAGATGCTGAAAGTCTTGCCGACGAGTGGCCACTACATGTAAGGAGCATTGATCAGTCTTATCTCATCAGCAAATGTCTCGTAACGAACGCACAGTACAAACAGTTTTCTTCCCATGGCTATAGCAACGAGAAATACTGGCAAGAAGCAAAAAATGCTGACGAGCAGTGGACTAATGGAAAAATCACCAAACGTTTCTGGGATGACCAAGAGGAACAATATGTGGAAAGAGGTGAGAACGAACCGCATTTTTACAATGAGAGGCACGGGCTGAATAATCATCCTGTAGTCGGTGTGAGTTGGTTTGAAGCTGTCGCGTATTGCAGATGGCTAACGGAGCTACTGAAGGATACCAAGCTACTATATCCCACAAAATATGATAGCAAATTAAGGTCAGCAATAGAGGCGGGAAAAATTGAGATTCGTTTACCAGCGGAAGCCGAATGGGAAAAGGCGGCTAGATGGGACCATGCGGAGTGGAAAAAGACAGCTAACTGGGAAAGGGAAGACTGGGAAAAGGCAGCTGGCCGGGAGACGGCAGAGGAAAAACTTGACCGAACCTATCCTTGGGGCTATGAATTCAATGAGAATAAATGCAATTTTGGCGAGACTAAGGTTCCGAATGCAGTGGGTATTTTTCCTGAAGGCGCGAGCCCATGTGGGTGTATGGACATGGCAGGGAATGTATGGGAATGGTGTCAGAGTAAATATACCGATAGCTACGAAAACGAATATAAAAAGAATAGTGAGCAAGGGATTTCAAACATTAAAACTGACCGTCGTGTGCTACGTGGCGGATCTTTTGGCCGTCCAAAGGTGAATATGCGATGTGCCTGTCGCCATAAAGAGCATCCCGGGTGGGCCGGAAGAAGAACAGGTTTTCGGGTGGTACTTGCAGCGAAATCTAAGAAGATGTAGCGCAATGAAGGCAAATATGAATATTTTTTTTGGATAACACCTGCGTTATTATGGTTTTTTTACGACGTCGTGTCTATTGGTCTGCATCCAAAAGTTCATATCTGTCGGGGCATCCAAATCGGATTCTCTCTTCATTGCACCTATAGTCTGTTTTATTAACCAGATGATACCCAAAACATCCACCAAGACATTGTACTTGTGTTTTGCATCCAGCACAATTTTCTTGCATTATTTGTATATGTGTTTGTTTAATAAGGGATTTACACTTTTGATGATCAATTTTCTCAGGATATCGAATATTACCAAGACTGAACGCTTGCTGTCTAACCAGCATTGTGCAGGGATAGATTTCACCGTCAGCATCAATGTGAATACAGGATGAAAATATCTTCCCCTTGTCGTTTATTATGTAACACTGTGAGATATGTTTTTCGCTCGATGCAGAGTCTTCTATATGCTTTTCGATTCTAATGCCCTTGTTGAACCGGATGTCCCCTTTCTTGGTATATTCTTTAAGATGCTTGATCAATGCAATCCACTCTAGGCCACCAAGGCACTCATGTATAATATGTTGTCCTCTGCCGACTGGTGAAAGGGCAAGAATCTTGACCTCGTCGGTTAGATCCGAAGCACTGAGGTAATCCATTATTTCAGGCACGGCATTGATATTGCCGCGGTGACAAACGACATTAACAGAAACAATGATTCCGCTATGATGTCGTAATTGCTTTAAGTACTTCAAGTACCTAATCGTAGATTCAAACGCATTCTCTGCTTGACAAAATTCATTATGGTAATCACGTAGGCCGTATAAGGATACTATAGCCTGTCGTGGCGGATGTTCCGCTAACAGTTGAAATATGTGTTCATCTGCACCGATACCGGTACTAATGAGCGTTATGTTGAATAATTTGCTAGCCTCGATATAGATATTGCAAAAGTCCCGTCGAGAAAAAGGTTCTCCTCCGCTTATAGATATCCACTCTAC
This sequence comes from Nitrospirota bacterium, assembly GCA_003233615.1. GTDB lineage: Bacteria > Nitrospirota > Nitrospiria > Nitrospirales > UBA8639 > Nitrospira_E. Next base: position 10,159 of record QIMB01000477.1, on the reverse strand, counting down.
ATGCAATGCATTTTTTATGTTCTGGAGAGACGTAACAACTTCCGCAGTACTCATTTCGTCAGGAAGCTGTTGTCCGCTGCAAAATACGCAGTGACGGCACTGATTCGGGCATCTATTCGTGATCAGAAAGTCAATATCCGGTCGAGTAATCGTAATTTGTGATTCCATACAACTATTCCTTTGGTTTACTGTTTTTAGTTTGTCTTAAGAGGCTAATACCAGCTGTAACTTGTTTGCATCTATACCTCTAATCCGGCGGCAAAAACAAAGGCTCGTAACGAGTTGGACAACCAAGATCAAAAGTGAAATCCTCGCACCTGCGATCCTTTCCTGTCGTCAGGTGGTAGCCCAAGCATCCTCCCGTGCAATCGTTTGTAGCACTGCACTGAGTGCAGTTTCGTTTCTTAATCATTGATACTTCTGTACTAACTCTCTCATAGTAACTACATAGGTCAATCGTATCAATAGTCCTGATATTGCCAAATCTAAAAACTGGATTTCTCAGAAGCATTACACATGGGTACATGTCGCCGTTGGCATCAATATGTATGCAAGACGCGAACACGCCGTTCCTATCGATAGACACGGAACAGCAATTGGGCCTGTGTGAATTGCTGAGGCCAATACTCCGGACATGTCTTTCAACCTCTATTTTGGATCCGAAGCATTTGTCGGTTCGAAGAAAATGTTCCCGGAGGTCATCCACGAACCCTATCCACTCGATGTTTTTGACAAGTAAAGAGTCCAGAGACTGTCCTCTCCCAAGAGGTGAGAACGTTAATACTTTAAACTTATCGGCCACCCCACGCGTTTTCAAATTCTCAATTACCTGCTTGATTTCGGTAAGGTTGCCACTATGGCATACGAGATTTACAACTGTTGGTGCCCCAATTTCCCTAAAAAAGGTCAGAGCTTGATCTACATCAGAGAAGGCTCCTTTCCTGTTACAGAATGAGTCATGGGAAGTTTGCAATCCATAAAGGGAAACGATGACTCGCTTTGGGGGACTGTCTCGAAATAATGTCATGAGGTCACTAGTAAGTCCAATACCACTAGTGAATAGTGTGATCCTGAAAAACTTGCAAGCTACTTCATAGATACTACGGAAATCAGGTCTTAGGAGTGGTTCGCCGCCACTAAGCGCAATACCCGACGCGTCGGCATAGCTTTGTAAGAGTGGGAAACTGCGGATAATGTCTGCCGCAGTCATCTCGTCTGGGAGAAGAGTCCCGCTTTCGGGTATGCAGTGCTTGCATTGATTACCACATTTGTTAGTAAGGAGAATAGTTATGTCTTCCCGCAGGGCTTTGCAGGGTGAATCTTGTGCTGGCATATTCAGAACCTTTCCTAAGTTTTAGTGAACACTATTATGCCGTGCCACTAAAATGAATACTGCTGATCACGACACGAAAAAGAAGATTGCTCTACATCCAAAAAGGTTTAACATCTAATCAGTTGCCAAGTCGTAAACGGGCCCACCATGTAGTGCTCATTTTAATGCTACCGGATTTTCGACATATAGACGCTGGTTCTGGAGTTTTAGGATAATCAACCCAAGCAAGCATAGATGCCTGCTGCGAGTTTGCCGGAACAAGGCAAATAATGTGACCAGCATCAGTCTTTGCCCAGGATTCGATCGTACTATCTGGTCCGGCCATTTCATATGGGCAATATCCCATGAGTTGAAGAAATAGGCGGGCGTTTGTCATATTGTCTGATTTGATACCTATCCGTACCATGTCTTCATTCTGTTTCCTTCCTTTACTGTTTGGTATCACATGGTCGAGGAATTCAACTAAAACGAAGCCTTCTATTACAACGAATGTAACTTTCTCAGATGGGAACAAGTCGGATTCTCCGTTTTGCCGAATCACAGTGTGCTTGATGGATAATCGGGTCATGGCAGAGAGTAGGTCGTTAACATTTGACACTCGCCAGCAACAATGATAGGGTCCCTCTCCATCTCGCGTTAGAGCTCCAACACAAGGTGCATTCGCATGCATAGGAGCAATTACCTCCAACTGCAATCCTTTGGGTAATCCTGCAAGAGCCATTGCCACTCCTGTTTCATGATCTTCCCATGATTTTCCATGCTGGAAAATGCCAACTGCTGCCAATCTCTGAAGACCGATATCGAGTTCCCAGGCAGCTAGACCTATGTGCTGAAGATTGCAATCGATATGTGGAGGGTCTTGTTTCAAGGCATGAATTCTCTGAGCAGTTCTTATATCTCTCAAGGGAATCATTGGAGATCGACATATCTTGTTAAGCAGTTGTACATAGCCTTTTGCCCATGATGATACAGTATCAGCATTCAGTACATCTGAGTCGTAGTTGAAAATGATATCCACATTCTCATTATGTTGGTAGAAGAATACATGTAAGTCGCACTCGGCTTGAGTACGAATGCGCCTCTCGTAGTGAATTCCAATACCATCAGGTCCAATTAGATGTGTTAAAGAATCCCTGACCATGGAAATCATAATGGGAAATCGCTTCGTTCCAAGAGTATGGTTCTGTAGTGTTTGGCCCCGAAGCTTCTGTAATTGTTTGTTGACATCTTCTATTACTTGAATTGCGGTCGCGTCCAGAGGAATAGTGACTACTAAGGGCGATGCGTGAACAAAACAGCCTGCGGTTCGTTGATTGTGGCGGAGATTACGGATAGTTATCAAGATACCCGCCTCTACAGTTTGTGTGGCGCAAACTTCTGATAAGTGAAGAAAAAATGATCCTGTAAATTTTGCAAAGAGTGTCAGGTTTTTTTTTCTATCTAGTTGACGTAGTTTTTGAGAAAGCCTTTTGTCAAGCGTGATCACAATTTCTGCGCCGTTACCAGTACGTTTATCATGGCTGACTACATGATCCAATGGAAGTGTGAATGATGATTTCTGACTGCATTCTAAAACGCTTGTTTCTTGTGGTATACGGTACGCATTAGGCTGCGCCAAAATACTGCATATTGAACCTTGCGGAGGAAGATTTAACAGACTCTCACCTCGCAGCTGTCGCCACTCATGGAGCATATCTTCTATTAGGATACGGATAGTCCAAGCATCTGCAACGAGATGATGAGCGGTTACAGCTAAAACTGCTAGCCCCTTCCCAAATAGATATAGAGTGCCACGGATAGGGGATCCCTTTTCAACAGGCAAAGGGGCACTCTCTTTGTCGGCGATTAATGTGTGAAATGACTCGTGTGATTGTCCTGAATAGGCACTGACATTCTCGATCTGCCATCTAATGATAGGTTCCTCAAGCAGCTGGCACTCTACTCCTGAGGGTCCAATATTGAATCGAGTTCTGAATGCATCATGCCTGTAAATAGCGGCGGTAAATGCCGATCTCAGTTCCTCCAAATTATACTTACCTTTGATTACAATATCGGCACCGATATTAAGCAGTCCTTTATTTTGTGCCGTAGAGTATACAAACCACAATCGTTGCATGTGCTCAGGTATTAACCATATATTATTCATGATGTCCCTATGGGTTACACAAATCCCTTAAGATAGAGTCATTTTCAAGTATGCTGGAACCATTTACCGCAAACTATACTATGAAGCATTTTTATAGTTATATAACTATAATTGATATGTAGTCTGTTTCCAGGAGAGACATTTACGGCCAGTGCATTGATGTGAAAACCAGTTGGTTGAATCAGATGAAAAGCCCAATGCTCACAAGACCCTAATTCCTGGGGCAAATCTAAGAGTTTGGGAGCAGCCTTATCTTGTAGCTGGATGCAAAGTTGCGACGGTGCCACTGCCAGGCCGTAGCCAAGGGCCTTGAGCAATGACTCTTTAATCGTCCACAGTTGGTAGAAACGGCGCGTTTGGTTGTTGGTAGGCTCTCTTTGCCACCACGTGTACTCAAAATTAGATAATATGTGTGGCGCAAGGTCGTGGATATCGACAATAGTGTCGATTTTTTCAATATCTATCCCTATTCTGACTTTTTGGGTGAATGCGCAGGCTACGAGTGAACCAGTATGGGAGAGACTAAACGAAAGATTGGGCAGTTTATCTGGATGGCTTACGTAAGGTTGTCCAGAGTGTGTTTTTGCAAACTTCCATGTCGACGGTTCAACTGGATATCGCGCAGAGAGGCCAGCTCTAAGTAGAACATGGGCAACAAGATATTGGCGTTGTGCACTCGAATCCCTAAACAGTTTTAAACGCTGTTTTTCTGATTCGTCTAGAACGCTGAATAGACATTCTGTTGTCTCAGTGTCCATCTCATTGGGGCAAGCAAATATAACATCTACCTCCAATTTCGGTGTCAGATCAGACGGCTTATTAGTTGAGCAACTGTTTTCTCCACATGTAGCAGCCATTTTTATAAGTCTCTCGCAAAGTAATGAACTAGTTTATTCATAGCTTCATTGAATCGCGACGAAGTGAATGAAATTCTGAGAGTTCCGGGCAAGCCAAAGTCTTCTCCTGGAACGGTTGCTACCCCGGTTTTATCTAGCAAGTCCAGCGCAAGGTTCAGACAGTTGCTAATAGTGTAAGCCTTCATGAACTCCCTGCAGTCAATCGTGCAGTAGAAACCACCTGACGATGAAAATAAACGAATGTGAGGTATTGCTGATAGCACATGTTTGGCATATCTCCAGCGTCTAAGATGGACTTCTCTAAGATACTGGATTTCTTCGGGGTGCTTTAGTGCCTCTACCGCTGCATATTGAACAGCTGGGTCGACTGTTAATCGGGTGTGGTGCAGGATAATTCTCATTGCATTGACTATATGATCGGGCAAAATACACCAGCCAACCCTTTTTGTGTACATTCGATATCCTTTGGAAAAGGAGTTTGTAACGATTATCCGATTGCGTAACCGATCTATTTGCGAAAGCAACATTGGGGCAATGCTCGGTTGTTCCTCAAACATGGTATTTTCATATATTTCATCAAACACCAAGTATGCCTGTTCTGGTAATATCTCTAGCATACGAGAGATCTCTTCTCTGGTGATAATATTTCCTAGAGGATTTCCCGGTGAGTTAACGACTACGATCCGAGTCTTGTTGTTGAGATTCGCCTCGTAAGACTCCATGTCAATTTGCATTGTATCTGTATTAATGCGATAGTGGCGTATGGTAGTTCCAGCAAGTAGGGATGAGATACGATACAGGGGATAGTACGGTAGAGGTAGCAGTACTTCACTCCCTGTTTTTAGAATGAGTTGAAACAGGCTTGGATACAAGGAACTCGTTCCGGCGTCTATGATGATACGCTCATAAGGGATGGTCGTCCCCACCAACTCGGAGTAGTAACAACTCAAGGCATTTCGCAATTCTGGAAGTCCTTCTGGGAAAACCAAGTTATTCCTATAAGCATCTTTTGTTGTTTTGACAATTGCGTTCGTAATATCGTCATGGAGAGGCAGGTCCGATTTCCCAAGGGTTAGCCGAATGATGTCAAATCCTTGAAGCTCTTTCTGTTGGGCTGCTTCATCCAAAATGAACATACGGAAATTTTCCCCCGCATTGTCACTATGAATGTTTGACTTGATTGAAGCAGGCAATTGCATCTTAATTTATTCCCTTTTGGAGATCTTCTGTCCAGGGGGAGGGTAAAAACGATCCTATCTGGCAGAATTCTCCAGATGCGATTGCAAAGTCAAGGACGAGTTTAGCAACCGCGAGATCCAGTACACCAAGTCCAAATGGGCTAAAAACTGTTGTGCGTTTGTTAGTGCATTTCGCACTAGCCTTGCCAAGTATTATATCTCCCAGCGTACAGCGAATGAATGCTCTGGAGCCTATCATTTTTTCTACTAGATGAACAGATGTGTTTTCGCGGCAGACATGTCCAATGTCATCAACCACATTATCACATTCCAAGATCATCTTGGGTGACAGATCGCGTAAGGATATGTGGAGAATCAGAGATGTGTCATGAAAGATTGTGCGTGAAAATACGTGGGGAGTGGACGCTGTGGTTGCGAATGAAACAAACTGGACACGCTTGGCGAGAGCCTTTAGCGTTTTTGAGACTACTATCTTTAGTTTGGGCCAGATACGATTGCATTTTTTCATAAAGGTATATGTGTGTTCAGATTCTCTATCATATAGTACTAGTGTGTGGAGATCAGAGTGTACAGCTAGTAGGAAATGCACGATTTCGAAGTTAATCCGTCCACATCCTATGACACCATAGCTATCAACCTGTTGCACGTTCGCTATCAATTTTGACGCAAGGGCCGCACTTGCGGCTGTTCGTACAGAGCTGATCACACTGCCTTCTAGAATTGTTTTTGGACGGCCGGTATCAGGATCATTGAGTACGATAACAGCAGATGCACGATCTAATCCTCGCTGGACATTCTGAGGGAACGATGCAATCCACTTCATTCCCACAACTGGTTTCTCGCCGCCAATCTGAGCCGGAAGACCTATCACGCGATTCCCATCGTTTCCCGGAAGACGTAGAAGCACAGAGTTCGGTAAGACTGAGTTTCCACAATGATGAAGCTCATAGGCCTTCCGGACAGTGTCAAGAACCACATTTTCCTGGTTTCTTAGTGTCTTCCTTATGTTATCACTAGTTATCAGGATGATATCAGAATCGTTCATCTTGTATCCAAGTCAACAATATCTTCCATCGTTGGGATTTCACCAAACTGCTTATTCACCCATTTGTCCGAGTATACAGTATCAAGATATCGCTCGCCACGATCGGGTAGAATGGCAACACAATTTGACTTTGGTTTGAAATAATCTCGCAAACGACTTGTGGCAATAACTACGCCCCCAGATGATGCTCCTGCAAGAATACCTTCTGTAGCAACAAGATGCCTGCATCCAATGACACAGTCCAAATCACTGACATGAATAATATGGTCAACTTCAACACCATCCAAGAGTTCTGGCTTTTTAGCGCTGCCATGGCCTGGAAGCAGGCGTTCACGTTTTTCACCTCCAAAAATAACACTTCCAACCGCATCCACCGCAATGATTTTCACATCAAGCTTTTGTTCCTTTATGTACTGAAAACATCCACGGAGAGTTCCACATGTGCTTGTGGAACATATTAGATAATTCACATTATAGTTAAGCGATTCTGCTATTTCTTTCATTGTGATGATATGCGCATATGCATTGTGATAGTTGGCATACTGATTAGGCCAAAAGCTGCCCGGAATTTCTAGCAGCAACTGTTGCACGCGTTTAATCCTGGCTTGAAGAAAATCACCGGTGTGTGGATCTGGCTCAGACACAGTTATAACTTTTGCGCCGAATGCACGAAGGATATTAATATTCTGCATTGTTATCTTAGTGTCCACAACGCAAACAAGTTTCAGGTCCATATAGCAGCATGCTTGGGCTAAACCTATTGCCAAATTACCGGAACTCGATTCAATGACTATGGATCCTTTCTTTATAACTCCTGAACGAATTGCATGTTGAAGCATACTGAATGCCGATCTATCCTTTGCACTTCCTCCTGGATTTATGCCTTCCAGCTTGCCATAAAGAAAGAATTCTATATCAGGTAAGAACTTTTGAAGGGCTATTAGAGGTGTATTGCCAATAGCCTCCAAAATGTTTGCTATGTAGCTACTATTCAATTGAACAGACTCTATCTCATCGTTACGCATAGTAAATAGATATATCCCAATGTGGATATAATGCTATGGATCGTTATTTTAGCCAAAGAGGTTTATTCACACTTGTTCGCAATATAGAGCGAAACCTTGCGTTTGTCAAGCGACCGTAGGACCATAGCGAGACAATAATTTCAATAATTGCTCTTTGAAAAGTTAATACACTGGCTGATGTTATTGAACAAAAGCTCCAGTGATGGACGTCAACTATTATCCCCCCCGTTGCTCAATACCGAAGTATGCATTTATAGAGTCTTTAAATGGCAAATTATGAGCCGAGTGTTTAAATGCAAAATGGGACCTTGTCATTGGCCGATGCTCGTGATAAGATAAAACAGTGGCGGGGTGACTATAACCGTCATCGTCCGCATAGTTCTCTGGGTTTGTGACATCTGTCCCTACTCATTATACCAGTATATTATAGCACAAAACTAACCTTCGGTCTGGACAAATTTTTGGGCAGATTTAATTTGGGAAGTATCAGACAGCATTACTATCAATATTTCTTGGCTTAAGGAGTTTGTTTCCAGTAGACCTGCCTTCGTTGCTTGTGATTTTTACTTCTACATTCGAGCTGATGAAGTATCGGAATACACTGCAGAGCTTCTTTCTCAAGTCAGCTGCAAACGGGTTTTCCTCAGCGCAGGGAGCGGGAATGATAGCTTTCTGCTCGAAACGAACAAGGGCAGCAACACTAACCAAAATCTAAAGGCGGCACAAATTCTTAGCCGGCACAATATTGGGATTCACCTGAGCTTTATTCTTGGGTTTCCTGGTGAAAGCAAGAAAACAATCGAGAACACGCAACGCCACATTGAACAATTATTGCCCTACGGTGTAGAGATGCCAAATGCGCAGGTAATGCCGCCGGAGCCCGGTTTGCCATATTTTGCCATGCTGTCTAGACGAACTAATGGTTTAACATTAGAGCCTGGACAGCTTCGCTTAAAGTGGGCAAGGCATTTTTATGAGATTCCGGTTGCGGGCATGTATGGGGCGTGTGAGGAAACAATTGCCTGGATACTAGGAGAGCAAGAAAGAGATTCCGGAAATGTAGTAATTTAGTAGGGGGGGATAACGATTACACCCTTTCTTTTGAGAAAGGAGTTAAATTAAAGGGTCTTTTCTTTATGGTAGCATAAAAATCCCTATGGGTTTAAGGGAATATATGGGAATGGATTTTATATAGTAAACTGCCGGGCCACCGCCAGGACAGGGTCTCTGTCCTCATGATTTATTTAGATTGTCTCAACTACCGCTCAGCCGGAACCGTCGGGTATCAGACTCTCTTCCTGAGCGGGAATGATACTGGTCCGGATGATGCTGTTCACTCCCCGGAGGGAGTATTCCTGCTCTATGACCCTAAGAAGAGATATGGCAGGATTAACCTAAGTCTCTATAAGATTGCTCCAACTATACTGCACCTTATGGGGGTGTCAGTCCCGGCGGATATGAGGGGATAAGAGATATGAGAGGGAAAGGATTCACCCTTTGGTTCACTGGCCTGTCAGCCTCGGGGAAAACTACCTTAGCCGACCTGACTGCTGAGGAGTTAAAGAAAAGGGGCCTGAAGCTGGAGAGGTTAGATGGAGATATAGTGAGAAAAAGCCTCTCCCGTGACCTTGGTTTCTCAGAGGAAGACAGAAATAAGAACATAGAAAGGGTCACCTTTGTGGCCAAGCTACTGACCGGCAATGGGATAACCGTATTAGCTTCTTTTGTCTCCCCTTACCGGAAGATAAGAGCCCGTGTCAGGAGAGAGGTAGGCCCTTTCGTGGAAGTATTTGTGAAATGCCCCTTGGAGGTCTGCCGGAAGAGGGATAAAAAGGGATTGTATCGGAAAGCTATAGCTGGAGAGATAGAGACCTTTACGGGAGTATCCGCTCCTTACGAAGAGCCGCCTCATCCGGAAGTTCTTGTTGAGACTGATAAGGAAACCCCCGAAGAAGGCGTGAAGAAAATAATCAGGATGTTGGAAGATCTTGGCTATCTGCCTGAGCCGGATCAGACAGAAGCCGATGAGAAAGAAAAAAATGAAACTCTCTTGGGATAAAAAAAGTCTGGTGATAATCAGCCTTGGATTCCTAATGGTCTTCACGTTAACTTTCCACTTTGCCTTATAACGCCAACATCTCTCCGGATAATAGAGGACGCTGCCCTATTAACATTCAAAAGATAATTGCACTTCTCTCACTCTTCTTATAATTCATTCCCCCATAAATAAGTATGTAAAAGTTTGGGTTTTTTTGTGTCAGGGAGTGATGTTTAACCCACTGTGACTCAGTAAGTTGCAGGGGGTTATTTTTTGTTTTTGCTTTTATGATAAATAGGCGGGAGCTTTTTGTTGTATTTTTAAACGATGAAAGGGCTATCTCGGCTGGGTACATCGCCAATTCCTCGAGGGCGGTACTTCATGGATGACTAACTAGGCGGGGACGGAGTGGCAAATCGGATTAAGCAATACGATGATACGGCAGTTTCTTATGATTTCTCACGGTATTCTGTTTATTCGCAAGCTGGTGCTTTGCCTTGGGGAGAAGAAGCAAAG